>NZ_JBNPJZ010000125.1:0-1461 GCF_050312695.1 Bacillus sp. AF62
TAGCATCCATTCACGGTGCTTTTTTATATGTAAATTAAACGATTTTTGAACAAAAAAGAAGAAATAAATTGGAGGGAGAGAAGAACTGTATTATTTACATAAATGTCACTGGGGGTGATTTATGTCTGGACTATACAGTGTGTTCTCTACCCATGATATAGTATATAGTTTGATTTGGTTTTTTAGACCAAAAATAAACGTGAATTGGTAAATATATAAATGTTTTTTATTTTGCTGAATAAAGTGAGGGTGATATAAATGCAACCTTTAACAATACAAGAAATCATTAAATTGTATGAGCAAGATAATATGATTAAATTCTATAAGCACCCATATTGGCGTAAGCACATAAGAATAGTAGCACTTGAACGAGATAACAGTGAGTGCCAGAAGTGCAAACGAAAAGGTAAGTATAGCAAAGGTAGGAACGTTCACCATATCAAAGAGTTACGTGACAGACCAGACTTAGCGTACGTATTAAGCAACCTAGAAACGCTATGCATTCCATGCCATAACAAAGAACACGGCAAAGAGAAGAATATAGTGAAGAAGCGCTGCACGATAGTAGATGAGGAGAGGTGGTAGGTAAGTGTGGACAGCCTAACGATACAAGGAAACAAGTATGAATTAAATATCATAAGACAAATAGAACGAAAGAAATCTAATGGTTGTACAACTGCTGACACTTCTTTATATAAACAATTCAAGACTGATATCTACACAACATACAAACAGATACGTCACATATGTAATCCAAGAGCATGCGAGAAGACTACACTTGAAACAGTAAAGAAAAGTCTACGTGAACATTGGCTAGAACAGGATCTAAACATGTCATTAAAGGAAGCTCACATTGTTATTGAATATGCTGAGCGATTCTTTGGTTTAGCTATAAAATAATGTAAGATAAATTTCCTGAGCCCCCCCGGTCAAAATATAGAAACAATTTTGTTGGGGGACCGAGCAACGCAGGGGGGAGATTTGTCTTTTTATTTTTTGCTTTTCGCGCGCGGAACAGAGAAAAAATGCATGTTATTTCGACATCTAAATTCATAAATGAAAGTGTGGTGATACCGTGACAATCAAGAAAAAGAACTATGAATTGGCTTTTGAAGACTATAAAAATGGCATGTCATACGCTGATATTGCTACAAAATATGGTGTTGCTGAAACTACTGTCCGAGATACCTGGCGTAAACGACATTGGAAAGATGCATTACAAGAACATACTAATTTACGAGATAAGATTCGTGATGATTTACTAGGTCAAATGAGGTCAAACGGTGTCATTCACGGACATTTTCTTGATTTAGTTGAGGATTACATGGCAATGTGGGATATCAAAACCAATTTGATTGCTGATATCGAAGAACGCGGTGTATCTGTACTAGGTGCTAATGGATTTTTAAAGAAAAACGATAGTATAAACGAGTTGAATAAGACTAACACACAAATGTTAAA
>NZ_JBNPJZ010000123.1:0-1442 GCF_050312695.1 Bacillus sp. AF62
GTATTTAAAGAGAAGGAGTGAATGGCTTGACTAAGATGAAGAAAAAGAAATTAAAAAAAGCAATCGCTCGTCGTACGAAGGCTGTACAAAGGGAAGAGAAAGAAAGACTAGATAAAGCTTGGAGAAACCTTTTTATACAACCGAGCATCATGAAATAAATATGGTCCGGCTAGAAAACTAGAGGGCACCGATTTTTAGAACGGCAATTAAGCTGTTTTAAGAAATGGTGTCCTCTTTCTTATTTTTTAAAGAGGATGTGGAGAATGATGACCTTAAAAAATCAAATACGTGAATGGAAAAAGCAATCTAAGCAAGCAAAAAAGAATGATATGAAAAAGCGAGACGAGAGGCTAACTACTCGTGACATTGAAGATTTAATGGGAATTCATAGACCTTGCTCTGAACGAAGACGTGGAGCATTAAGACAAAAATAATAAAAATGGAGGAATGTAATATGAATAAACAATTATCATTTAAAATGCCTGTTTTAGATGAAGAAGAGACAAAAAATGAAGTTGAAAAAGTATTTGAGGAGTATCGTATGTATTTATCTCAAATGCCAAGTGACATTTTACCTAAAGTAACCGCATCGTATTCAATTGTTCCTCCATCTGTAACGAATGAATTCAACAGTTCTACAGAAAATATAGCAATTGAAAGGCTGCAATATGAAATGGCTAGAGATAAATTTATGAATTGGGTTCATAGGGCTGTTAACAGATTGCCAAAAAGAGAAAGACAGATCATTCATATGTATTATATGGAAGAAGGGAAGGGATACGATCCAGACATAATGGATGAAGTGAAGTTAGGTAGAACAACGTATTATAAAGTTAAAGGAAAAGCTTTATTACGTCTAGCTTTCAGTTTGCGAAAAGAAGTGTTTAAACAAAGGGCGCAAAATGAAGAGGTAGAAGTAGTATGAACATTGTACAGCCGATTCGAGATAAAGAAATAATACAAGAAATAAAAGAGTTTTATAAGGAGCAGAATGAGAGGAACTACATTCTGTTTCTTCTTGGTATTAATACAGGGTTCAGGATATCGGATATATTACGTTTACGTGTTCGTGATGTAGAAGGCTGGAATATTGTGATACGCGAAAAGAAAACAAGGAAGATCAAAGATGTGAAGATGCCGTCTGAGCTGAAGAGAGCCATCAGAAATTATACTGAAGGAAAGCCAAAGAATGAATACTTAATTAAGAGTAGGAACGGAAAAAATAAACCGATTACTCGTGCAATGGCATATGTGATATTGAATCAAGCTGCAGAAGAGTTTGGGTTGGAACGTATTGGTACTCATTCACTCAGAAAGACATATGGGTATCACCATTACAAACAATTTAAAGATGTAGTTGCTTTGCAAAAGATGTTAAATCATACAGATCAGAAAGAAACATTGAGATACATTGGAATGGAGCAAGATACATTAAATGATTA
>NZ_JBNPJZ010000197.1:0-1437 GCF_050312695.1 Bacillus sp. AF62
CAGTCCATGTGCTGTTGCGTACTCTAACAATTCACTGACCTTCATGCCCTCACTCCACAAATTCATTCGTCCGCTTCACAAAGTTCAACTTCAGCGTTCCTACCGCTCCATTTCGGTTTTTGGCGATGATGAGTTCCGTCTCGTGTATTTCCTCTGTTTCCCGCTTCTCTTTGTCAAAATACGCTTCTCGATGAGGGAAAATAATCACATCCGCTACCTCTTCAATCGAACCAGACTCCCGTATATCAGCCATGCACGGACGCTTATCCATTTTCCCTTCCACCGCACGATTTAATTGCGCAATCAGGATAATGGGCTGTTTTACCGTCTTTTGGATATCCTTCAATTCGTTGATGATGTGAGTGAATTTCAAGTGGTTATTCGCAAATGTCTCATCCGTTTTGATATGTCCCAAGTGATCAATGACAAACAAGTGTTTTTTCTCCGGATGTTCTTTGACCGTTTTCCAAATCACCGCCCGAATCTCATGAATGTGCTTTTCTTCCCGAATGTTGATAGGTAAATTCGCCAACTCTCCTGTTGCCTGTTGATACTTCATCCACTTCTTATCATCGTTACCAAAGAACTTATTCGGGTTACTGAGTTCATTTACGGGAAGTCTACCTTCGGCAGCAATCCAGCGATCAATCACTTTCGATGCAATCATTTCACAGCTGAAGAATGTGCCCATATACTGTTTCGGGTCTGCTTTTGCTCCTTTTCGCATCGAATCTAGCGTAAACGCTGTTTTCCCAACAGAAGGCCTCGCAGCCACGACAATCAGGTCTGTTGCTTGCCAACCATCTGTAAACTGATTGAGGTTGGTATAACCCGTATGCGCTCCGCTCAGCCCACTCGCTTGCATGTTGCTATGCTCCTCGACTCGTTGTTGCAACTGGTTCTGGAACGAAAGCTGAGGCTGAACAGTCGTGATTTGAATCTGGTTCACTTTTGTCACAAACTCATTCAGGTCTTTCAAAGCGTGCCTGTCCACCGTTCTCTGCTGAAATTCCTGTATATCAAACAACATGTCTTCTACCGCCATAAATTCAATCATCTTTTGCTGAATGAACGAAAAGTTGTGTAACGTAGGTGCTTGGCGGTGGCACTCGTATATTTTCCCTACGCCGCCAAATGCCTTGATTCTCTTCTCACTCAGTTGGGAAAGACTCATGTCATTAACCGGCTTCTCCTCTTGCCAAAGCTCCATCATGGCTTGAAACAATTGATTATGCTGTACGTGAATAAAGTGTTTCGCCGTCAGTCTCAATTCCTCGAATAGAGCATTGTCTTTCATCAAGCAACCGAGTACGTACAGCTCATTCTCTGCATACCGCTGATACTTCTCCATCAGACCCCCTCCCCTAATGTTGCATAAATGTCATCTACATCCACTTGGCTTTCCACAATGCCTTTCGCAGGTGGGAATCCACTCGT
>NZ_JBNPJZ010000198.1:0-1422 GCF_050312695.1 Bacillus sp. AF62
TACTATCATTCTTCCAGGAAAACGGGTTTCTTTATGCATTCATTTTTGGATATTTATGAGTTTTGCAACACCCTCGATAAAATAAACCGAAACACATTCTTAGAACCTCACTTTCTCATTTGGATTTTGAATATTCCGATAAATATTCCCGAATGGGTCTTGCAATATATCTTGAAACAGTGTGATATAAACTGGAATTTCTGGACTGCTTACTCCTTTTAAGTAGCGAATCAATTCTTTTTCCCTACTTTCACTACCTGCAACAAATACCAGGCGCCATATTGGTATTTCATATCCCATACCAGCATGTGTCCGATAATCTGCCTTTTTTCCTTCTTGCGTCATGAAATCGTTATAACGGATGATTTTTTTCTAATACTTCTTTTGATCCGTAAGAACGTTCCATTTCCATGAATACACCAATGTTTTTATCAATCGCTTCTTTTAATCCAATTACCGCAACCCCGTCTGGGCGTATGACACGATTTTTTCCTTTTGCATATTGGAATGTGGCCCGCGGTTCGTTAATCCATTCCTTTAGTTCCAATCTTTCTTCTCTCTTCGAGATTAATGTCATGGCACATTCAATCTTTGCTAACATTAAACTGTGATACACAAAGGATGCCGAACGTTGGGACCAACTACTTTTCCAATGTACACTCCCTCTTAATCCACAAACTATTTCTACTCCCTTTGCCGCAAGCGTATATACGTTTTGCGGTCTTCCAGATTTCCGAACCTGGTTTCTTGAAACAGGTATGGGAAGTAATTCATTTTTTAAATATTTTTCTTGTACCAAACGATTCAAACGGTAATATACTGATTTTTTCTTATGGTTCGGATATACTTTTTCTGTTATATACTCCATATCAACATAGATGTGATTGTGTATATCCATGAGTAAGTTTTGGTCTTCTTCCAATAACAACATACTGCACATAGTCTCTACTCCTTTTCCCACATATCGAAAATGCTTTTTTCTCCTTTCATAACAGCCTCCATTTCATCCTCACCCTTTGATGGTTCGATGATCGGCGTTTCTTCTGGAAGTTCTATTTCTGATTCTTTTATTTGTGTTTCTGGCTGTTTCACTTCTTGTTTTTCTTCTTTCACTTTTACTGCTTCGGTAGCTTGTTTTCGAAATGGGATAATTTGCGCTTGATGTGTGGATTCAACTGGCTTTATTTCGGAAACAGGTTCTTTCACTTCTTCATTGGAAGGTGCTTTTTCTTCTAATTCATCTAGCCCCGAAGTCACAACAGGTTCTTCTTTGGTTAAATTGACTTTTTCGGCTTGTTGATACTTGCCTTTTCCATATAGAAACTCATCAATTTCCTTGTCGATCTCTAATCCTGCTTTCCCATTTTGTTGCTCTAAAGAATGAATCTTTGCTCTGGTCCATTCATTTGATGCATGGATTTC
>NZ_JBNPJZ010000199.1:0-1345 GCF_050312695.1 Bacillus sp. AF62
TTAATTTCTAATGCTCCAGAAATAGTCTTTTTAATGTCACTTGCAATTCCCGCTGCCTTACTGAACAGACCTCCTGAAGCATCATCTATCCCTCTTCCAAGACCTTCTATAATGGATGTACCAATGGAACGTAGATTTATCGTGCTAAAAAATTTTTCAACTGTATTCCACTTATCTTCAATATCGCTCTTTATTTCTTTCATTTTATCAACGACAGCTTTTTTCTTTTCTTCAAATTTCCTTGAAACTGTATTTTTTATCTCTTCTACCTTGTTGCTTGCGGAAGTTTTTGTTTCTTCCCACCATTTTGTTATACCTGACCAAGTTTCTTTCATCTTTTGAACGACATCATCTTTCATGACTTGGTATTTGGATTTTATCTGACCCGTTTCCCAATCTACTTGATTTGCATGTTCTCCTGCTTGCGCTTTTGCTTCACTTACAATTTCCTTATGCTTATCTCTTGCTGTTGAAACAGTGCTGTCATACTGACGTTTGGCTTCGGCAATTACAGCCTCAGCTTCTTGTGCATTTAAACTGCCCATCTCATCGCGTTGTCTAATAGCTTCTGCTATTTTGTCATTACGTGTCTTTTCCGCATCTTTAATGACTTTATCTCTTGTTTTAGCACTATTTTCAACAACTTCTGCTGCTTGTCTTGCGGATATTTCACTAGCCTGTACACGCATATTCTCAAGAATTACTTTTTGCTCCATCTGATTTTGTGTCATGTGCTGAACAGCTATTCTATCCATTTCGTCTTGTAAAGCTTGAATAGCAACATTCTCACTATGTGTCTTTTCTCGATGTTCTGATGCCGCTAAATCATTAATCTCTTTTATTTTCTGATTCTTTTCTGCTACTTTTATTTTCTCATCTTCATATTTTTGATTTAATAACTCTAGCCTTTTATTTTCCTCTTCACTCGTAAGAACATAGGAATCAGCAAACAATTTTCTCAATCGTTCCGTTTCTTTTTGCTTACGCTCATCAACTTTCGTAATGATTTTCTCAGTTAATTGATCGTATTGTTGACCAAGTTTTTGAGCTTGTTCAGTTGTCATTACTTCATGATTCAGTTTAATTTCAGTTAACTTTTGTCTAATACCATCAGATAACTTAAAATAGTCGCCAAGAACTTTTTTAGTCGATGAACTAATTTCTCCGGTTTGTTGTTTCATATATTTTTTTGTTGCTGCATCTGAACGAGCTAAAGCTTTTTGATATTCATCTTGTACTAACTTATTATTTGTAGCAAAGCGATCTACTGAAGCAATACTGTCCTCTGTTGCTTTCTGATATGCTTTATATGCGACAACTCCAGTTCCAATGAGAGCGGCTGCTA
>NZ_JBNPJZ010000028.1:0-1321 GCF_050312695.1 Bacillus sp. AF62
TCCCCTAATGTTGCATAAATGTCATCTACATCCACTTGGCTTTCCACAATGCCTTTCGCAGGTGGGAATCCACTCGTTCGTGCAGTAGGCAAATCCACCTGATGCTGAAACTCTTTTTTCCGTAATCCCTTGAGGTACGCTGTATTCAAGAACTTTTCCACGTTTTCATCACTTCGCAAAAACTCTTGCAGTGACCACCTGTACTCCCAGAAATATTCTGGCCTGGTTAACACGGTGTGATAGTGATCTATGGCTTGCTGCAACTCCTCTACACCGAAGGTGTTTAATCTTGCTTTGATTTTGGATACGGTCTTCTGCGTCAGTACACGGTGTTCGATAATCTCCTTTTCGTTCCAGTGTTGGAAGATGGATTCACACGCTTCTTTCTCCTCTTGCTGTTGAACGATTGCTTTCTCTGATGGCGTCTCCTCTTCCATTTCGGACGGTATATATCTTGTTAACTTAGTATTGTTAATATTAGTATTGTTCGTGCTCACCTCATGAACAAGCCTTCGTTCATCTCCTGAACAAGCTCCATTCATTTCCCGAACTCCCCTGTTCAATTGGTGAACATCGTTGATGCAATAACAATTTGACATATTCCCTTGTTCTTTGGATGCACGCTTTTCTTTTGTTACATAGCCCATCTCAATTAGGATGTTTAATGATTTAATGACTGTGTTTTTGGACATTCCGACTTTCTTTCTGATTGTGGATAAAGAGGGGAAGCATGCCCCCGTTTCTTTGTTGACATGTCGACAAAGCGTGATATACACCGCCATTTCTTTATGCGTCAATCGTTCATCATCTACGACTTCGTTATCAAGTATAAAAAAGCTGCGTATTCTCTCATCTTTCAGCATGATTCCATCCCCACTCCTATGCCATGTAATTGTCTCTATTATTTTTCTGATATAATCTCTTTTTGTTCTACAGGTAGTTCCTCTTGCTCTTCCAATTCCACTTCAATAAACTCCGGCTCTTCCGTAATGTCTTTTCGCACTACTTCATCTTGCTGCGCTTGTGTTTGTACTTCTATGCTGATTGGTAAGTATTTAAACATGTAACGAACCACGGTTTTCTTCGCCATTTCTTCATAGTCGCTACTCCAAGGGCTATAGCTAGAATTAGCGGCTGCAGAACGTTTCCGGCGTTTCTCAATTTCACTTTTCGGCATGAACTCCATTTGATACCCGCCGTCTTTAAAATGAGCAACTGCATACGCACCAATAAACGCACCACGATCTCCATGTGATGGCTTATGCTCCAATTTAGGATGCAGCCCCAACTCATACTCGAATTCGTCATTTTCATGTACAGC
>NZ_JBNPJZ010000145.1:0-1308 GCF_050312695.1 Bacillus sp. AF62
GTACTAGGTGCTAATGGATTTTTAAAGAAAAACGATAGTATAAACGAGTTGAATAAGACTAACACACAAATGTTAAAGATTCTTAATGAACTTGGACTTAAAACGGTAAGTGAAGAGGAGGATGACGATGAAGCAGAAGTCTAATCTTCCTTATAAATATCACCCTTACATTAGTGAGTACATGTATAGTGTGGAAAGCGGAGAAATAAGGTCATGCAAAGAGCAAAAACAATTAATGGCCTTAGTTCGAAAAACTTTAGACGATCCAAATGTTTATATTGATGCAAAAGCTATTGAAGACAGTGTTAAAATTCCAGAGCCGTATTTTCCTTTTAAACTTTACGCTTGGCAAAGATTTGTTAATGCTTGCGTATATGGAGTTAGATACAAAGATAATGACCGTTTAGTTTGGAATCAGATTTTAATTTTAATGGGT
Organism: Bacillus sp. AF62; assembly: GCF_050312695.1. NCBI lineage: Bacteria > Bacillati > Bacillota > Bacilli > Caryophanales > Bacillaceae > Bacillus > Bacillus sp. AF62. Next base: position 437 of record NZ_JBNPJZ010000145.1, read on the forward strand.
CGTGGTGGCGGTAAAAATGGTTATGGTGGTTGGCATAATTTTTATATGCTGTCCAAACAGTTCGGAATTGATAAATATCATATCGAATGGGTAGCAACTTCTGAACAACAAGCAAAAACTACATTTCAAGATGTTCGGCATGTAATTGACAACCCTAAAAATAGTGTTTTAAAGAAGTCTTTCCATACGACTAAAGTGTTAATTGAACATAAACAGAACAGATCACATTTAAAATACAATACTTCTAATGCTAGAACAAAAGATGGTTTGCGTCCTGGATCAGTTTGGTTCGATGAAATTCACGAATATGAAGACTATGCATCCATTAAAGTATTCCGTTCGGCTCTTGGTAAAGTTAAAGACGGCCGAACTTTCTATTTAACAACGGATGGATATGTCCGTGGTGGCGTTTTGGATGATATGAAAGAAAAGGCACGAATGGTTCTAAGTGGAGAAGTTGAAAACAGTAAGATTTTCCCCTTCATCTGCAAATTAGACTCTGAAGAAGAAGTCGAAGATATTGCAAACTGGGAAAAAGCTAATCCTTCTATTCGAGATAACACGGAACTATTCGAAACGATGAAAGAAGAATGGGCCGATTGTCAAATTAACATTCCAATGCATGTGGAATTCATGACAAAGCGTATGAACATTCCTAAACAGTTATTTCAACATAAAATTGCTACTTATGAGGATATTCTTGCGACAAATCAACCTTTACCGGATGATTTACACAAATATGAATGTATTGGTGGTGTGGATTACGCAGAATTACGCGATTTCTGCAGCGTCGGCTTGCTATTTAAACGAGAAGGGAAGCGCTATTGGATTCACCACACTTTCATATGGCACCAGGCGTTGAAAATGCAGGA
>NZ_JBNPJZ010000200.1:0-1302 GCF_050312695.1 Bacillus sp. AF62
CTATCTATTGCATGTTCAGCTAGTTTTTCTGATTCATAACATTGCATATTTATTTTAGTTTTGCAACACCCTCAAGTTGTGAATTAAGTAGTGGAAGGACTAGTTTTTATTCTGGATGATGATGAATAGTAATGGAGTTAAATGAGATTGAGAAATTAAGGATTGTTGGTATAATTTTTTACGCTCTTCGTAGTAGAAAGAAAATCAAGCAGTCTGTTGGTTTAGGAAGAGTTCCAGATTTAATGAAGTTAATGGGTGATTACAAGAAGATATAACACTTGGAGAGAAAGAAGAAGCTTATAACAAGTTTAAACAATAAGTTGATAGATAATTTGTTAGAGGTGGACAGAAGTGCGATAAAGATGGATGCAAGTGGATGTTAATAGCATGAATGCGTGGATTAAGGAGCGAGAAGAGAACAAATTGTAGAGCAGAATAAAATGCAGTTATATTGGATAGGTAAACAGCATGAGGTTACTTTGTTAAGGAATAGTTTGAAGAATGAAAGAAAGAGAATAGAGTAAGGGGATAGTTATGGGAAAAGATGAACTCATTCAATTTATCAAGAAAGATATGCTTATGAAATTCTATAAGTCTAACGAGTGGAGAACATTGAGATTAAAAGTAATCCAACGAGCTAAGTATGAATGTGAGCATTGCAAACAGAAGGGAAAGGTAACAACAAGGGATACGCTTAATAAGCGTGGGCGTAAGACGAAGATGGATGTGAACCATATCAAACCAGTTAAGACGCACCCACATCTTTCTGTAGACTTAGAAAACCTTGAATATCTTTGCGTTCGTTGCCACAACATTGCTGATGGTAAGGACAAGATGATTAGTCATAGTAAGCCTAAATTCTTTAGTGAAGAACGGTGGTAGTAATGATTATTGTAGATAGTAGTTGGACGTTCGATACAGAGTTAATGATTCAATATGCTGGGAGGGACGAGCGTACATCTTATGAGCGTGACATGCTTAATCAGTTCCGGAAGTATTCTTACTGGTGTTACTGTCAGATAAGAAACTGTGTGAACTCAAGGAAGTGTAAAAGACTTAAGCTTGCTGATGTAAGAAAAAGATTACAAGAGGAAGAGAATTTAATATTTACAACAGACATGCTAAAGATTTCTAGTGAAGAAGTCTTTTTTATTTTGGATTTCATTGAAACTTACTTTGAATTAGTTTCTTAAACACCCCCGGTCAAAAAGTTTGGCTTTTAGTAGGAGGACCATTCAACGGGGGGAGGAGAGCGGTAAAAATATATTTTGATTTTTTTATGGAATGGGGGGTACCTATGCG
>NZ_JBNPJZ010000024.1:0-1273 GCF_050312695.1 Bacillus sp. AF62
CCCTTGGTTTTTTCGTCCTATCGCGGGTTCCTACCGCCCATGCCCGTTCTTCGGTAACGTTTTGATAATGGGGCCCACTCACATCACTTCATATGATGGTGGATACGCTATCCCCACAGCCTCCTGTCTTCTAAACAGTAACTGTAGAAATATCGTACCTCCGATTCCAACTTAAAAAGGTACCCGATTTAGTGCCCCAAATAGTACCCCAAAAGTTCCATAAATTTTTATATCATCTCTAATGCAGTTGCAAAATTCAAAATCCCTGACTTTCGTTTCCGATAAAACTTACCGCGCTTCATCCCTAATACCGTATAAATATAATCATCGTTTAACTCTGTCGCACTCATATATTTCATTTCTAGTATCTGTTGTTCTTCTCGATCTAAGGCATGTTCAAATGCACGATGTAATTGCCTGTACTTGAGTTCATGGGCATCTATCTTTCGCAATTCCGGAAATAAGATATCTGCACCTACCTCCATTCGTTCTCGCTGATTCTGAAATCGAACGCGTAACACCTTATACTTCTTTAATTCTTCTATCACAAAAGGACGGATTTCTTTCTCATCAACATAGGTAAAAAAAGATAATTGATTCATGTGTCATCCTCCTGCATAAAATCTTATTTTTCATGCACACTGTAACTAAGCCTTGGCGCGGTTTTCTTCCTTAATTGAATTGTTAACGAAACGCTTCATTCCTTGGAACGGAAAAACAGCTAGTTTTAGCTAGCTATTTTTTTATTTATCTCTCCATCCGCTCTAAGCCCTATATACTTTGTCCTACCTAATCTGCTATACTACACATACAACCGTAAGAAAGGCGCTGATATCATGTATGAACAACAAGATAATAGGGATCGCGATCAAAAAATGATGTTCCAAATGCAAGGTATTCCCACGAATCAAGTCAACATGAGCCAGTTACCAAAATGGATTCGTTATTTCGGCTATTTCTTTTATGCTTGGATAGGATTATTCAGTATCCTCGCAGTTTTGTATTTACTTTTCCGATGAATTTTGTATAACCTTGTAAAACTGAGGTATACTACACATACATTATGATGTTTTTTCTTGTTCATTTGTCAGCTACCTACGGAACTCTTACAAAAGGGTTCCTCTTTTTGGTTACAATCCCTATTTTTGATGTAAGCATCCTACCATTCTTTTTAAAGGACTATTGTCTGTCCGATACCTACGATATTCAAAACAGATTTAAACACGAATTTACCTTGTTTTATGAATCCATTTTTTGAACACCAGTTTCAAAC
>NZ_JBNPJZ010000089.1:0-109869 GCF_050312695.1 Bacillus sp. AF62
TCTCAGGATAAGCAACAAAGCGCTAAGCAAGGTGATTCCTCTCAGGATAAGCAACAAAGCGCTAAGCAAGGTGATTCTTCTCAAGATAAAAAACAAAATACTAAGCAAGATGAACCTTCTCAAAGTAAGCAACAAAGCTCTGGAGGTAATAGTATTTATGACTTTACAAAACCAGAAAAAGACCGTATTCATTCCCTACAAGATTTAATAGAGAAACTTAAAAAGTCTAGTGATTTTATTAATTACCATACATCTGACGATGAAACGATGCCTTATTGGATTTCTTACTATCGCCCTTCACTTGATGGAGAGAAATTACAGAAATATTTAATGCCTACTCTTTTAGAGAAACCTTGTGCTTCTCTAGAACAACTAAAAGAACATATTCCGATGAGCGGCATTACAATTACGAACGATTTACAAAAAATTGAGGATATGGTTTTAAAGGGGCATGCAATCATTCAATTAAATCAGCAAGATCAAAAATGTATGCTTGCAAACATTGCAATTGATAATTATCGTGCGCCAACCCCTCCTTTAAACGAATCAACTGTTATTGGTCCGCAAGAAGGTTTCGTAGAGGATATTGATACAAACATTAATTTAGTTCGAAAACGTCTTCCTGTTTTGGATTTACAAACAAAAGAAATGATTATCGGCGAGTTTTCCAAAACAAAAGTTGTCATGATGTATTTAGACAACCTCGCTGAAAAAGATAATGTAGATTTTCTAGAAGAATCATTACGCGCTCTTGAGTATGATCAAATTAATGATAGTGCTTATATACAAGAATTGATGGGTGAAAAATCAATCTTCCCTCTCTATATCAATACAGAACGCACTGATAGAGTTACAAAAGCACTAATTGATGGAAAAATCGCTATTTTCGTTGATGGTTCTCCAAGTGTTTTACTAACACCTGTATCCTATTTCGATTTTTTCATTTCACCAGAAGACTATAACGTCTCCTGGATGTACGCTACATTTTCAAGGATTTTAAGATTAATTGCCGTTCTATTTTCAATTTGCGCTACACCGTTATACGTTGCAGTTTTAAATTATCATTATGAACTTATTCCAAGTGATTTACTTGAAACTTTGATTTTATCAAGGGCACAAGTACCATTCCCACCTTTAATTGAAGCGCTCTTTTTAGAACTTGCAATTGATTTATTAAGAGAAGCCGGCGCAAGGTTACCAATGAAAGTTGGTCAAACGCTCGGTATTGTAGGCGGTATCGTAATCGGGCAAGCATCTGTACAAGCTGGTTTAACGAGCAATATTTTATTAATTATCGTTGCCTTATCAGCACTTGCTTCCTTTATTACACCTATTTATAAAATGGGTAACGCTGTTCGATTACTACGCTTTCCTTTTCTTATGTTTGCAGAAATAGGCGGATTGTTCGGGATTTCTCTTGGATTTATCTTCTTATTTACTCATCTATTCAGGCTTACTTCTTTACGCAAGCCGTACGCTTTGTTTTATCCAACAAGACAACAATCTGTTAAAGATTCTTGGATTCGTTTTCCTTTAACAATGATTGATACAAGAGATGTACAAGCAAGGCCACAGCATGTAAAAAAAGCAGCGAAAGGAATTTCAACAAAACATAGATCAGACTTTGATGATTAAGAAATGAGGTGCATTCGATGAGTAAAGTTCAAGAAAAATATCAAATATCTCCTGTCTTTGTTTTCTTCTTAATTCACGGTGCACAGTTCGGTGCTGGAGTTCTCGGATTCGCTCGAATTATCGCAAAAGCCGCTGGATACGACGGCTGGATGGGAGTTATAATCACAGGAATTTTCATCCATATTATTATATGGATGATGTATGTCTTATTAAAAGAAACAAATGGGAATTTAGTTGATTTACATCGGCAAACATTTGGAAAATGGCTAGGAAATGGCATTAGCATCATCTTTATGGCTTATTTTTTAATCGTTAGTATTTCAGTCATCCGAACATATGTTGAAATTATTCAAGTATGGATGTTTCCTACCGCTTCCACCTTTATGTTAACACTCTTTTTATGCTTAGTTAGCTATTACATTATCTCTTCTGGATTTCGTGTCATTACCGGTATTTGCGTCATCTCTGTTGGTGGTACATTAGGATATTTATTTCTAAGCTTATTCGTTTTGAAATATTCACATTGGGATAATTTACTACCTATATTCACACATTCTTTTTCAGACATTTTAAAATCCGCTCAACTGTCAATCTACAGTATGACCGGTTTTGAGATTTACCTCATGGTGTATCCATTTGTGAAAAAGCCTATGCAATCTCATAAATACGCTCAGCTTGGAGCACTATTTTCAAATCTTCTATATCTATTTAGTACCCTTTTAGCCTTTGCATTTTTTAGTGAGAAGCAATTGTTAAAAACAATATGGGCACAACTTTCTATGACCCAAGTCATTCAATTACCATTTATAGAAAGACTCGAATATATTGCAATTTCAGGCTATGCACTCGTTATTATTTCAAGTTTTATCCTCCCTTTATGGGCGTCAATGAGAGGAACTCATGAAATATTCCGTGTAAAACAAAGGGGTGTTTTAATTGCTTTTATCTTTATCACTCTCATTGTTTCGCAACTTTTAACAAACAGACACGATATTAATAACTTTATTAGTAATGTATCAAAAGTTAGTTTTTGGCTCATTTATGTATACATCCCAATCCTATTTATTATTGTGTGGGTGAAAAGAAAATGGAAAAAATCAAAAGCACAAGTAAATTAATACTTATTTCTTGTATAACATTCTTCAGTCTAACTGGATGTTTACAAAAAAATATTATCGATGATGTACAACTTATTCAAGGAAGCGTTTTTGATGTCGCAAAAGATAATAAAGTAAAAGTGACATTCGTTTGTCCCATTCAGAAAAAAGGAAATAAAGTTCAAGTTTTTGAAGGCAGTGCAAATGCGGTAAAACAAGTAAAAGCAGACACATCTTTAGAGTCTTCTCAACCATTTGCTAGCGGACAAATGCGTGTCGCTCTATATACAATAAGGCTTGCCAAAAAAGGAATGTCTACTTCATTCGATACATTACTTCGAGATGTGAATATAGGGAACGCTCTATATGCTGCTTTATTAGATGGGAATGGTACTGAACTTTTAAAAGGCAAATATTCGACTTCATACAACGTTGCCATTTATATAAAAAAATTGCTAGAACATAACATGGAGACCGGACCTTTACCAGCGGATAATCTACATATAGGAGCATTTCGCTATTACCAAGAAGGAAAAGACTACTATATTCCCATTCTAAAGAAGCATGGTGATAAAATAAAAATTACCGGAATTGGCCTTTTTAAAAAGGATAAATATATCGGTAAAATTGCGGAAAAAGATATGTTCATATTTAAAGGACTATTAGAGAAACATAAATTAGATTCACATGAATTTAAAACAGATTCTGCGTACGTAATGATTAATAATATTCGTTCTGTTCCAACTTACGATATAAAAATTAAAAACGGAAAGCCTTCTTTTTTCATTCATGTTCATCTTGATGCACGTATTCAAGAACTATCGAAAGCAATTAACTTGGAAAATAACAAGAACACAAAAAACATTGAAAAAAACGTCCAAAAACAATTGGACATACAGGCTTCCAAATTAATTAAGCAGTTTAAATCTTTAGGCGTCGATCCTCTCGGGCTAGGTGCAAAGTATAAGCAACATTATCGCCCATTCAAATTAGAAGAATGGAGACAAATGTATAAAGATGTTCCGGTTCATATAAAATACACCGTAAATATTACAAATTCTGGTGTCATTGAATGAGAAATGATTGAACTCCTCTCTCCAGCATGATACAACGGAGAGAGGAGTTTTTTATTATTAAATAGAGAGAGAAGATATTTATGGGGGAGCTTATGTCTAAAAAATTAGTAAAGCCTATTTTAAATGGTATTTTATTTCTCGGCGTCTTTTTATTTGCTCATACATACTTAAAAAATGTTTCCTTCACACGTTATTTACTTGTCGTTATACCAATGTTACTGGTCGGTATTTTTGGCATCGATCTTATTTCATCCCTTTTAATAAAAAAAGAAGAATAACGAGCGAACATCTTATTTCCATAAGATGTTCTTTTCATTTCATAATCACCTTATGTTACAATAAACTTCGGCATAACGTAAGAAAGGATGAAACAACATGACAAACGAAAAAGGTTTAGATAAAGGATACGAACTTGTTGCGAAAATGCATGAAGTATTCGGACATCCTGTGACAAATACTCCAATAAAATTAACAGAAGAGCGTGCAAAAATCCGTGCGAGTTTTATGCAAGAAGAACTAGAAGAATTTCTAGAGGCAACGACTGTTGAAGATCAATACGATGCACTGATTGACCTTATTTACTTTGCATTCGGCACGTTTGCAGAAATGGGCGTACGTCCAGATAAAGGATTCGAAATTGTAAACAACGCCAACATGGCAAAACTATTCCCTGATGGGAAGCCTCGATTCCGTGAAGGCGATGGCAAAATTCTAAAACCAGAAGGCTGGCAGGCACCAGAGCCGCAACTTCGTGCTGAAATTGAACGTCAGCGTCAAGAAGCTGAAAAAAACTGCTAGGATTTCCTAGCAGTTTTTTATTATGTCTTTTTTCTGCCAATCATTAATGACCCACGTGCCCCGCGTGTCCTGCCGCTCCACTAATACTAGCTGCTCCTGCTGCTGCCCCTGCTCCTCCTGCTCCAATTCCACCTGTCCAAGGAGAAGATTGTTGCTGTTGTTGATATTGCTGATATTGTTGGTGCTGTTGGTGGCCTTGATGACCGTGTTGACCGTGTTGACCGTGTTGACTGTGTTGACTGTGTTGACTGTGTTGACTGTGTTGACTGTGTTGACTGTGTTGATGGTGTTGACCTTGGTGGTGATGTACTTGTTGCCCCTGATGACCATGGTGGCCATGTTGACCTTGATGATGATGTTGACCATGGTGACCATGTTGGCCTTGATGCGTTTGATAAAGAACAGCTTGCGGATGAATGTGGTGGTGTCCGTGGTGATGTACTTGTTGTTGGTGATGACCTTGCTGGTGATGATGGCCTTGGTGACCGTGTTGCCCTTGATGGTGGTGATGTCCATGGTGGCCATGTTGACCTTGATGGTGGTGATGTCCATGGTGGCCATGTTGACCTTGATGGTGGTGATGTCCATGGTGGCCATGTTGACCTTGATGGTGGTGATGTCCATGGTGGCCGTGTTGACCTTGATGGTGGTGATGTCCATGGTGGCCGTGTACTACTTGCGGATATCCACCTACTCCTCCTGCTACAACACCTACTCCCGGTACAGGAAATCCTGTCTGTACTCCTCCAACGAAAGATGGAAATGCAGTTGGTACGCCTACTGATACTCCTCCTGCTGCTCCGCCAACAAATGTCGGGATTCCAGTTTGCACTCCGGCTACCGATGATGGAAATCCTCCTGTTAATGTTGGAATTCCAGTTTGTACACCAGCTACTGATGTAGAAAAACCTCCAGGTGTTCCGCCCATCCAGCTCGGAATTCCACCGTACCCTTGTTGTCCTCCTCCCATTAACATCATTTGTTCATAACTATCCGATCCACCCCCAAAGAAACCATGTGGTGCATTATTGTCGATCCCTTTCATTCCTTTCACCTCTTCTACTCAATTTTACCTACCTTTTTTATCATATTTCCTAGTGAAGAATAGGTGTTTGTCTTTATAAGAATTCCTCAACAAACAAATTAAAGGAAAAGATGCGAAACGTCTTTAAAGTAAAATTTTTTATAAATTGAAAACTTATATAAAAGTGATCCAAAGATTATTTTTTACACAAAAAAGCTCAGAGTATACATACTCTGAGCTTTCATTTAGAATAAATTAGTTTGCAACAACGTTAACAAGTTTTCCAGGAACAACAATTACTTTACGAACTGTTTTCCCTTCAATTTGGTCTTGAATTGCTTCAAGTGCAAGTTGTTCCATTTCTTCTTTTGATGCGTCTTTACTCATTGTTAGTTTTGCGCGAACTTTACCCATAACTTGAACAACGATTTCAACTTCATCTTCTACAAGTTTAGACTCATCAAATGTTGGCCAGCTTGCATATGTGATTGTTTCATTGTATCCAAGTTTGCTCCATAGCTCTTCCCCGATGTGAGGTGCAACTGGTGCAATCATTTTTACGAAACCTTCTACATATTCTTTCGGAAGTGTTTCAGCTTTGTATGCATCGTTGATGAATACCATCATTTGAGAAATCGCTGTGTTGAAGCGAAGTTCTGCATAGTCTTCTGTTACTTTCTTCACTGTTTGGTGGTAAGCTTTTTCAAGTTCTTTATTTGGTGCATCAGTAATTTTCTCACTTAATTCACCGTTATCTTGAACGAATAGACGCCATACGCGGTCTAGGAAACGACGAGCTCCGTCAAGACCATTTTCAGACCAAGCGATTGAAGCATCTAATGGGCCCATGAACATTTCGTATAGACGAAGTGTATCTGCACCGTGGCTTGCTACGATATCATCAGGATTTACAACGTTACCTTTTGATTTACTCATTTTCTCGTTGTTTTCACCTAGAATCATACCTTGGTTGAATAATTGTTGGAACGGTTCTTTCGTTGGAACTACACCGATATCGTATAATACTTTATGCCAGAAACGAGCATATAGTAAGTGAAGTACAGCGTGCTCCGCCCCGCCGATATAAATATCAACTGGAAGCCATTGTTTTACTTTTTCAGGATCTACAAGTGCTTCGCTATTGTTTGGATCGATGTAACGTAGGTAATACCAACAGCTACCAGCCCATTGCGGCATTGTATTTGTTTCACGACGACCTTTTTTACCAGTCTCAGGATCTACAACATTTACCCACTCGTCAATGTTAGCAAGTGGTGATTCACCTGTACCTGAAGGACGGATGTTTTCTGTTTTCGGAAGAACTAATGGCAATTCTTCTTCTTTCACAGCTGTCATTGTGCCATCTTCCCAGTGAATTACTGGAATTGGCTCACCCCAGTAACGTTGACGGCTGAATAACCAGTCACGTAGACGGTACGTTACTTTTTGATTTCCTGCGCTCGTTGCTTCAAGCCATTCAATCATTTTTGCGATTGCTTCTTCTTTATTTAATCCATCAAGGAATGCTGAGTTTACGTGTGCACCATCACCTGTGTACACTTCTTTCGTAATATCTCCGCCTTTTACAACTTCCTTCATTGGAAGATTAAATACTGATGCGAATTCATAGTCACGCTCATCGTGAGCTGGAACTGCCATTACAGCACCTGTTCCGTAAGTTGCAAGAACATAGTCAGCGATCCAGATTGGTAATTTCTCACCGTTTACTGGGTTAACTGCGTAAGCACCAGTGAATACACCAGTTTTCTCTTTCGCAAGTTCTGTACGCTCTAGGTCACTCTTCATTTTTACAGCGTTAATGTAAGCTTCTACCGCTTCTTTTTGTTCTGCTGTTGTAATTTCTGCAACAAGTGCATGTTCCGGAGCAAGTACACAGTATGTTGCACCAAATAGTGTATCAGGGCGCGTTGTGAACACCGTGAACTTCTCGTCTGTACCGTCGATATTGAAGTGTACTTCTGCACCTTCAGAACGACCGATCCAGTTACGTTGCATATCTTTTAAGCTTTCAGGCCAATCAAGCTCATCTAGATCTTCTAATAGGCGATCTCCGTAAGCTGTAATTTTTAACATCCACTGTCTCATCGGACGACGCTCAACTGGATGTCCACCGCGCTCACTCTTACCGTCAATGATCTCTTCGTTTGCAAGTACTGTACCAAGTGCTGGGCACCAGTTTACAGGTACTTCATCAACGTAAGCTAAACCTTTTTCAAATAATTTCAGGAAGATCCATTGTGTCCACTTATAGTAGTTTGGATCTGTTGTATTTACTTCACGGTCCCAATCGTAAGAGAAACCTAATGATTTAATTTGATTACGGAATGTATTAATATTATGCTCTGTAAATTCTGCTGGGCTGTTTCCAGTATCAAGTGCATATTGCTCTGCTGGAAGACCAAATGCATCCCATCCCATTGGATGAAGAACGTTATACCCTTGCATACGCTTCATACGAGATAAAATATCTGTCGCTGTATAACCTTCTGGATGTCCTACGTGTAAGCCTGCACCTGATGGATATGGGAACATATCTAGTGCATAAAATTTTGGTTTTTCTGTCTCATCTGGCGTACGGAATGTTTTATTCTCTTCCCAGTACCCTTGCCACTTCTTCTCAATTTCTTGATGATTAAAGCTCATGAGATACCCTCCTTGAAATTCTGTTTATTTTCACCGCCCAAAATACAAAAAACCTCTCATCCCTAGAAAGGGACGAGAGGTTATAGATTCCCGCGGTACCACCCTAAATTAATGTAAAAATATACATTCGCTTAGATCCGTAACGTGGATTAACGGCAATTGCTACTATTAGTTTCACAACTGCAACTCAAAGGCGAGTTCATAACGAAACGTGGATTGACTTGCACCGACCGTCAACTCTCTAAACCAGCTTCTATTACTACTACTCCTTCTCACTGTTATTACACATATAAGTTAAGTGAACTATCCTTCACCTAGTATCTCTTAAGAGCTTACTTAAAGCGAGGACTTCTCGGTTAATCGTTACTCTTAATAACTAACGAATTCATCTTAAGACAGCCGAGCTATCTCCCTTGTTCTAAAGGTTGTTTTATTTAAATATATTCTAAAACATGTGAACATGTTCCGTCAAACTAAACTGCAATTTTTTCTTCAACTGTTTCTTCTACTTTTACTCGTTTATCATAAATACTCGTTGCTATAAGCGCTACTACAAGCATTACCATGATTGCTATAAACAATACTTCCATATTGTATAAATCCACAATTGCTCCGCCAACGACCGGCCCGAACATTTTCCCTACAGTCGCCGCACTATTTACGACCCCTTGATAAAACCCTAATTTATCTTTTGGTGCAAGTATATTTGCAATCGTTGGAACCGCAGGCCATACAAATAGCTCACCAATTGTTAATGTTACCATCGCAACGAGGAACATCGTAAATTGCTGCGCTTGACTTAACACAATGAATGACGCCGCAAAAATGAAGATTCCAATCATAATTTGCTGTTTTAAAGAACGCTTCATCCAACGAATTAGCATACTAACAAGTGGCTGCGCACAAACAATCATCGCTCCGTTTATCGTCCATAATAAACTATAGTGACGAAGGCTAATATTCAATTCTTGCATATGTGTTGCAATCGCTCCTTGCCACTGTACGTATGTAACCCAGCATAAAGCATATGCTACACACACGATAAGAAGTGCTTTAAATCCAGGTGTAAGTGACCACCCTTTTTTCGTTTCGACTTCTTTTTGCACTCCTGGCTCTTTCTTGTCTTCCATACCACGGAATCCGATAAAAGCAATTAAGAAGAAAACAAAGTATAAAATAAAGTTCGCTAAGAAAATATAATCAAAACGATATGAAGCAACTAAACCACCGCACGCTGTTCCAATCGCAATACCAACGTTTTGTCCAACATACATCGCATTAAACGCTCGTCTTCCGCCCTCTGGCCAAACCGTACCAACCATCGCGTACATCGATGGGAAGACCATCCCAGAACCGAAGCCGATTAACGCTAGCCACACAACATATAACGGCCAACCGTGGAAGAACACAAGACCTAAAATCGATACAAGTGTAATGACAATCCCTACTAAAATTGATTTATAACCGCCCCATTTATCAAATAAAACACCGCCGAGCAAGTTTCCGATTACACCAGTAAGCGAGTTGATCATTAATACCATTCCGGCCACAGATAAAGATTTGCCTAGGTGATCATGCAAATAAATTGTATTAAAAGGCCATAAAAAAGAAGCACCCGTGACATTAATAATCATCCCAGCTACTAATAGCCATACTTTCCTTGGCATAGTTTCCCCTCCTATTCTATTTTTTTCGTTCATATATATAACAGTAAAATTGTAGTCGTTTTTAAATAGGAAGGCAACTGATTAATAGTTGATGAAATTCAGATAATGGTTTGACGGTAAATGAAATTATATTTATCCCTGCTTGAAAATATATCAGCGATTTTGGAAATATGTCGACCGCAACTCAAAATAGATCAGCGATTTTTCAATTATATCGACCACAACTTGAAATATATCAGCGATTATTAAAATATATCAACTTACCGACAAAAAGCGACAACAGTAACAATATATAAAAGGGTAGACTGCATGAAATTTTCATGCAGTCTACCCTTATTTATACTATCCAACTTCTTTTTCTCGCTTCGCACTTTCTTTAGCGCTCCATTTAAATATTTTATCTAATAAGGAATATATTCTCCCAGATTCTTTCGTTAACAAAGGTCCTAACGATGCTAATATTAAAACATACAAAGCTGAGAATGGTTTAATCGTTGCCATTAAGCCGCCCGCAATTCCAATATTCGCGACGATAATGGAAAATTCTCCGCGTGATACAAGTGTTAAACCGATATTCGTAGAAGCCTTATGCGATAACCCAGCTTTACGCCCCGCTACCATTCCAGCAGTAAAATTACCGATAAGAGTAATGAAAACTGCTCCTAATGCCAACCACACTGCTCCCCCAAGCGAAAATGGGTCTATACTTAAACCGAAGCTGAAAAAGAATATAGCTCCAAAGAAATCACGAAATGGAACAACGAGCTGTTCAATTCGATCACTATGCTCTGTTTCAGAAAAGACGAGCCCCAATAATAATGCTCCAATTGCCTCCGCGACATGAATCGTTTCTGAAAATCCTGCTACAAAGAATAAAATAGCGAATATTACGATAATGAAAATTTCATTGGACGAAATATCTAACATTTTATTTAAGAATCGTGTAGCTTTTCTAGCAACTACAAAGAATAGTAGCATATACCCTACTGCGATTAAAATAGATGTAAGAGCACCTACAAATGACGTTGCCCCTCCGAGTACTAATCCTGAAACGACTGATAAATATACTGCTAAAAAGATATCATCAAACATAATGATTCCTAAAATTAGCTCCGTCTCTTTATTACCAGATCTTCTTAAATCAACAATTACTTTCGCAACAATTGCACTCGATGAAATTGTTATGATCCCAGCAATAATTAATGTTTCTAATAAGGGGAAACCCATTATATATCCGTAAAGTAAACCTAATATAAAATTAAGCGATATATGAACAGTTCCCCCAAAAGCAATTGATTTTCCTGATTTAATTAATTTTTTAATTGAGAATTCTAAGCCTAAATAGAATAAGAGGAATATAACGCCAACACGGCCGAGGAAGGAAATAACTTCTCCGCTTTCAATAAATCTTAAATCGATAAGCCCTAAATCTGGCGCATGTGGCCCCACTAGCATACCGAGTATAATGAGAAACGGAATAATCGAGAACTTTAACTTTGCAGCGAGAATAGCTGCAAAAGCGACTAATACTAACGCAGTCCCAACTTCAAAGATTAAAGTATCCATCGATTATGAATCCCCTCCTACTGAAAGCAACTCATTAATAATTCTTTTTACTTCATGTCTTTCGCCTGATAATACGAGCATATCGCCAGCTTCAATGATAGAATCTGGGCCTGGATTAAAGAACTTCTTCATATTCTTTTTCAAAATGGCAATGATCGTTACATTATATGTGTTTCGGACATGTAAACTACCAATTGTTTTTTGTACGACTGGTGCATTATTTTCCACCTTAAACCACTCAATTGATAATCCTTCAAAGGCCATTTCAATCGTATCTAAAGCTTGTGGCCTATATACCATTCCGCCCAATATAGCTGCAATTTGTCTCGCTTCGGAATCACGAAGAGAGACGCTTGAAATACTCTCCTCATGATCAGCATCAAAATGGTACATTTCTCTTCGGCCATCATCATGAATAACGATAACCATCTTTTCATTACCTTTTGTAATCACTTCAAACTTACATCCAATACCCGGCAGTTCACTCTCTCTAATATTCATATTTTCCGCCTCCTAATTTTTTTAGTTACGGCTTTTATAAATCGACATCAATCTCCGTTTTAAAGGTTTCATCCTTTGAGATGCCTAAATACTTTAGCGTCTCTGATGGAGTCGCGTGATGGAAATGTTTTTGCAATAACGCAATCGCTATCCCTCTTTTGTACGCATGAAATCCAAACGTTTTTCGCATTGAATTTGTTCCGATCTTACCAACAACTCCAACTGCTTCTGCAGCATTATGAATTACACGATACGCTTGTTGGCGCGTAATTGAATTTGGCGTTTTATTAGATTGAAATACGTAATTTTCTCTTTTAACGCCAATAGATTGTACGTAATCTAAAAGCGCTTCTTTTACTTTTGTATTTAAATAAATATCTTGTTTAAATTTTTCATCTTTCACAGGAAGAGTATAAAACTCTTTAACAGTCCCGTCTTCATTTAATACATCTTCAAATTTCATACTAAGTAGTTCTGTAATTTTTAATCCTGTGTTAATTCCAATAACAAATAAAAGATAATCTCGCTGGGAGTGCTCTTTTAAATATTTTTTCATAGCCTCAATTTGGCTTATATCTTTTAATGCCTCTACAACTTCCATACATGTATTCTCCTCATCTTATGAACGGTAATTTTCTCATTATGTTGTCCATTTTACCTTATCATGCTATGAGATTTCCATGTGTTATCCATTATTTTCACAATATACTCAGGTGGTTCTGAAAACTTTCAATGTGGAAACTTACGATTGTATAAATACGTTGCGGTAAAAAAATGTGGGGATAAAAGTTCAGCTTCTTTCTACAGATTGGATTCCTCCTTTCCTTATACAGCTACTTCTACTTTTATATTACGTTACTTATTTACATTATATTATATATTTCAGTAACATTAAAGTGTTTTTTCTGAAAATAATAAAAACCGAGCGTTTTTGCTCGGTTTTTATTATTAATCTTCTTTCGGAAGAACAATTCCTTTATACAATTGAACTGTAATAAGGTAATAAATCGTGTAAATAACTACGAAAATTACGATTGGTATCCAAATACGGAAGTACGGATCGACTAAAATAAATCCGAAAATATTCATACCAACTAATACGTGAGCGATACCCACAATTGCTGGGAATAAGAATACTAAGAATAACTCTTTATAAATTGATTTCGTTAATAATTCACGGCGTACACCGATTTTACGGAGCATTTGATAACGCGTAATATCTTTTGATGCACCAGAAAGAATTTTAAACATAAGACAACTTGCCATCATTGCTAAGAAAGCAATTCCAAGGAAGAAGCCCATAAATACTGTTCCACTCGCAATACCGTAGAACATGTCATACACTTGATATTTACTATTCATTTGCTCAGCTTTTACATTTTTATATTTAACTAGCTGCAACTCGTCAATTTTTTTCCATTCTTTTGTGTATGCTACGAAATCGTCTGTTTTTCCAGTAAATACGATTCCCTCTTTACCATTTACAGTATCGTACATTTTTTGATCCACAATTTTAATAGCACGATCTTGGTATATATAATATGGTTGGATTGTTCTAAATACCTCATCCCATTCTTCAGGCATTGCTTTTTCATTTTGATCTTGCTCTGATCTCACTCCTGCTACTGTACCTACTGGAGCTTCTCCTGAAACTTCTTTATATTTACCGAAACTTTCTTTACCCACACCATCTCGAATAAATGGCTTATGTTTCTCTAAATCTTCTTTTATATAATAAATATATTTGTCGTCTACTTTATAACGGTACTCAGATTTATTTTTGAATGATATACCATCTAAAATTTTCTTCTCTTCAGCCGTAGGATTATGAACAATCGAATCATAAATTTCAAATCCATCAACCGTTTTGATAACGTTATTTTTAAACGCCATACCACCTGAAATCGCACCAGCTCCAAGAGCAACTAACATCGCTACTGTTGCAAGTACTTTCGTTAAGCTATTAATACGGAAATTTAATTGTGCAAATGTAAAAGCATTAAGTCCTTTTTCACTACGCTTTTTATTACTTTTTAACTTTTTAATAATGACTGGAAGAAGTGATCCAAATAGCATGTAAGTACCAGCTGTTGTTGTAATTAATGCAATAAGGATTCCCATCTCTCTTAATTTTTCCATATAAATCATTGATGCATAGCCAATTCCTAATAAAATAACCGCTAGGAATGCAACTAAACCTGTCATTTTTCCTTTTACTGCAACACGTTCTGTTTGTGCATCTGCATGTACAAGTTGCAATACAGAAATACGAGATAATTTAATACTATTCATAATTGCTGATAATACAAATAGTGCAAAGAAGAAAATGCAAGTAACTGTCATAGATGGAAGGTAAAACGATTTATAGCCTTCACCAGCAAATTCTAATTGTTTCATTAATAATTGTCCGATACCCTCTGCAAGTCCTACACCAACTATAATACCAATCGCAAGAGACGCAGCGCCTAATACGATTGTTTCAATAAACATAAGTAATGTAACTTTATGCTTTTTTGCTCCTAACATCATATACATACCAAACTCTTTTTGACGAAGAGATAGTAAGAAAGAGTTCGCATATAAAATATAGAAGAACGTTATAATAGCGAGTAAAAATGAACCTGCTTGGAATACAAATCCAATTGATTGAATAACTGAGTTAGATTCGATAAACGTTTTATTCAGCGCTAACGTTTGAAACATATAAAAAATTGAGATAGACATGACAAGACCGACAAGTAATACGATATAATCTTTCAGCTTACTTTTCAGCCCTGACATGGAAAGTTTGAATAACATGCTCTAGAACCTCCTTTCTTACGCTTTTTGTGTACCTAAGTCCGCAAGCACATCTAAAATTTCTTTATAAAACTCTTCACGTGTACCGCCGCGGTGAATTTCTTTATATAGCTCACCATCTTGAATGAATAAAATGCGCTGACAGTAACTTGCACTATACGGATCATGTGTAACCATCATAATAGATACGCCTTGATCTTTATTTAAGTTTGTCATCGCATCAAGTAAACTCGTTGCATTTTTAGAATCAAGCGCTCCTGTTGGCTCGTCCCCTAAAATAATTGCAGGCTCATGTACTAACGCACGTGCTGCTGCTGAACGTTGTTTCTGTCCACCAGATACTTCAGATGGATACTTTTGAAGAATTTCTGTAATCCCTAACATATCCGCTACTTTTTCTACTTTCGGTCCAATATTACGTGACGCGACACCTTGAAGAGATAATGGAAGTGCGATGTTTTCATAAATAGATAAGTTCTCTAATAAGTTAAAGTCTTGGAAGATGAATCCTAATTTTTGTGAACGGAAATCAGAAAGCTCACCTTGCTTCATTTTCGTAATATCCGTACCCGCAATTTCAACAACGCCGCCCGTTGCTTTATCAAGCGTTGAAATTACATTTAATAATGTCGTTTTACCAGAACCAGATGGTCCCATAATTCCAACAAACTCACCCTCTTGAATTGAGAATGACACACCTTTTAACGCGTGTGATTGGTTCTCACCTTTTTTACCGTACACTTTTTGAACGTTTTTCACGTCTACAACTGGTTTCGTCATATATATCCTCCTACGCTTGTTTTTCCATTACCTATTTTGCGCCTTTTGGAGGTGAACTGCTATTTGTTAACATTACATTTACCTTACACTTTTGTAATATAAAAAAGGTGTGCTTGTAAGTTTGGCTTTTACTACTTTTAATATTAGTGACATATTGAGTCGGCAAATGAAATTATATCAGCGATTTTCAAAATATATCGGCACAACTACAAAAGCTGAAAATAAAAATAGGCTGTTCCACAAAAGGAACAGCCTACTTCTCTCTTTATTTCTTTAAAGGTGTTACCGTCCAGTACGTAATAACACGCCAAATCCATTCTAATGGACCCATTTTAAAGATTTTCATCCAAATTACGCTACATACAATTTGAATTACATAAATTGCAATACACACATATAACGTCTGCATGTAAGTTAAGTTTTCTGCAAAGTTAAATACACTTCCTGCGATTAAAATCATTGCAGTTTGTCCAATATAATTCGTTAAAGCCATTCGGCCATAATACTTCAGTGGTGCTAACAATGTTTGAACTGATTTTAATTGAAGTAATAAAATTAATGCTCCAACATAGAAAGCTGAAATAATCGGTCCAACTGTAACACCAATTTTTAAAAATTGGCTTGCAGCATTCATTGTTCCATCCTCATTCTCAAGTATCATATTTATAAATGGTTCAGCAGGAACGTGCCCATATTGATACCATACAGCTATGACACTTAAAACAAACATAATACCTGTAAAAACAGCGACTTTCTTTATATTTTGCGCAAGGTTTTCAAATACACGATATTGTCCTGCAGCAAGCCCTAATAAAATTAAGCCAAGTGGTAATAGTTCTTTAACTCCCATTACACTGAAGGCAATTGTCAAAATAAGTCCTAGTACTAGGTTCACTTCTTTTTTCGCTTTATAAAACGGTAAAACGATTAACCCACAAATTGCGGAAACTTAGATAAACCTTTAAAAAATCGCTTAAAAGCTTTATCTCCATTCATAATCGCTTGTTTTACCGCTTTGCTCGACACTTCTTTAATCCACTGGTCACACTCTTTTGTATGAATGTTGTTTAGCCATTTGGAAAAGTCATAGCCACTAAGAAATTTCCCCTCCGACTCATATGCCTCTTTATTTTTAGAGATATACAGGTTATATACATATCGACACACCCCAATAGTTTGACGGATTTTACTAATTTGTTCAGTTGTCGATTTGATTTCTATTAAATATGCTCTTTTCATAAGTCTCCATCCTCCGACATTTTCTTTTTGTATTTTCTCAACCCATATATTCTACAGCTAAATACATGAATGATAGATATTAAATCCTGAACAAGTTCTTCTTGAGGAGATAGTTTTTCATTGTTAACAATCATAATTTCCACTTCCATTTTATGAAGAAACTTTTCAAACCAATCATATCCAAAACGTACAAATCTATCTTTGTGTGCAATGATGATCGTCGAAATGTTTCTTTCCATACAACTGTCAATCAGTTTATTCCACTGTTTTCTTTTGTAGTTTAATCCGCTACCAATATCTTTGATAACTTCATCTACAATTATCCCTCGTGTATTTGCGAAACTCAACCTGATTTTCTAAATCATCTTTCTGACCTGGATTTGAATAACTACTTTGCCTACTTTTGTCTATGTTTTTGTTTACTGTTTCTTTCTCCTTGTCCAAAATTTAATCCTCCCTTACTCTACTGGAAAAGGACAATTACAACTATCGGCAAACCTTACAGGAATCTTACATTATTTTCATATAGCAAAATAAAACCAGGTCATATTTCGACCTGGTTTACTCTGATTGTTTTGATTTTTGAGGTTGTCCTTTTTTACTATTACGCTGTTTTACTTGAACAATGGGATCAAGTTCATTCGAAAACTCAGCGTTATGTCCATTTTGTGTTTTTTGCTCTGGATTATTTTGATCTGAACGTTTCGCCATTACATTCACTCCTTCTTAGTGCGGTTAATAATCATTTGATGTTGCAGTTGGCGAATTGCCATGCGTGCTCTATTTAATTGCTCACGTTGCTCATCATTCGCATGTTGTTGCATCGTTTGTAAATCGTTATACGCTTGTTCTAATTTTAACTGCGCATCTGAATACTCCATCGTATTGTAATGCTCTTGTCTCATGCCTTGGTCTAATTGTTCTTTCGCATATTCCACAGCTTGTTCCGCTTGTGTAATATACGATTCAAGTGATTGACGCTCTGCCATAATTGTCCCTCCTTGCTTCAATTCTCCTTTAGTGTGTCCCTTCCATCTCTACCTTATGAGTATGTTATAATGGATTTTGTTTCATTTTGACTCGGCTTAGGAGGGAAAGTAATGAAGGTTCAAAACCCTTTTCCATATACAAACGACAATAAACGTTATCATACATGGAATTATCATTTACGAAATGAATTTGGTGAAAAAATCTTTAAAGTTTCATTAGATGCTGGCTTCGATTGCCCGAACCGTGACGGTACAGTTGCTTATGGCGGTTGTACATTTTGCAGTGCTGCTGGATCTGGTGACTTCGCTGGCGATCGCCGCGATGATGTTATAACGCAATATCATGAAATGAAAGAAAAAATGCGCTCAAAGTGGAAAGACGGAAAATGTATCGCTTATTTCCAGGCGTACACAAATACACATGCACCACTTGAAGTGTTAAAAGAAAAATTCGAACCGCTTCTAGCAGAAAAAGACGTTGTCGGTCTTTCTATTGCGACTCGTCCAGATTGTTTACCGGACGATGTTGTTGAATATTTAGCGGACTTAAATAAACGCACTTACCTTTGGGTTGAACTCGGACTACAGACTGTTCATGAACGTACTGCAAATCTTATTAATCGCGCTCACGATTATCCGTCTTATGTGGAAGGTGTAAATAAATTACGTAAGCACGGCATTCGAGTTTGTTCTCATATTATTAACGGCCTTCCACTTGAAGATTACGACATGATGATGGAAACAGCTCGTGAAGTAGCGAAGCTTGACGTACAAGGAATTAAAATCCACTTACTTCACTTATTAAAAGGAACGCCAATGGTGAAGCAATATGAAAAAGGACAACTCGAGTTCCTTTCTCTTGAGGATTACGTAAGTCTCGTTGTTGACCAACTTGAAATTATTCCAGAAGACGTAATTGTGCACCGTATCACAGGTGACGGTCCACCTGATTTAATGATTGGCCCAATGTGGAGCTTAAATAAATGGGAAGTATTAAATTCCATCGATGCAGAATTTGTACGCCGCGGAAGCTGGCAAGGAAAATATGCAAATGAGGAGAAACAAAAATGAAATTAGAACGTGTATTACCGTTTGCTCGCACTCTCTTGCAAACAGCAGTAAAAGAAGGCGATTACGCTGTAGATGCAACACTCGGCAATGGGCATGACACTTGCTTCCTAGCTGAAATCGTTGGAGATAACGGAAAAGTATTTGGATTTGATATTCAAAAAGAGGCAATTGAAAGCTCAACAACTCGTCTAAAAGAAAAAGAACTTTTCGAACGTACTGTTTTAGTTCACCATAGTCACGATACACTTCTATCCGTATTACCAGAAGATGCAAAAGGAAAAGTAACAGGCGCAATTTTCAACTTAGGTTACCTTCCAGGCGGAGACAAGCATATCGTTACAAAACCGAACTCAACAATCTCAGCGATCGAACAATTATTAGAAGTAATGGCACCTGAAGGTATCATCGTCCTTGTTATTTACCACGGACATCCAGAAGGACAAGTAGAACGCGACGCTGTGCTTACATTTGCTGAAGAACTAGACCAAAAACAAGCACACGTACTGCGATACGGCTTCATTAATCAACAAAATAACCCGCCATTTATTGTGGCGATTGAGAAGCGATAATATATCAACGATTTTTCAATTATATCTATCGTAACTCGGGATATATCAACGATTTTTTCGATATATCTATCATAACTTACAATATATCAACGATTTCTCGGATATATCGATTGTTCGACAAAACATAACAAAAAAAGACGTGCATTCACTGCACGTCTTTTTTTATTTCCCTATATAATGGATATAAATATTCTTAAAGGAGACGAAGCAATGATCAGAATACTAGCAGGAATGGGTCCAAAATCAACTGGGCCATTCGTCGATACAGTTGTAGCAAAGTGCCAAACAATATACGGAGCAAAGCATGATATGGACTTTCCTCATATGATGATTTATTCGTGCCCAACACCGTTTTACATGGATCGTCCTATTGATCACGAGACGATGAAAAAAGCGATTATTGAAGGGGCACAAAAACTTGAAAGTACTGGCGTAGACTTTATCGCTATGCCGTGCAATACAGCGCATCTTTATTTTGAAGAATTACAGCGTTCGCTTTCTATCCCGATTTTAAATATAGTCGATGAAACGTTACAAGCAATTCCTGAAAATACAAAAAAAGTCGCTCTTCTCGCAACAGAAGCAACTGTTCAAGCTGGGATTTACCAAAACGGGATTGCAAAACGTAATATAGAGTATATTCATCATGAAAAATGGCAGGAAATGATTAATCAAATCATTACTTATATTAAATCTGGGGAGGTTGAAGAAGCTCGCGAATTGTGGAATGCGCTCGTTTTACAATTGAAAGATGAAGTTGATACCGCTATTATCGCATGTACCGATTTGAATGTAGTGGCAAATGAGGATTTTGTTGATTCCGCTCAATGTCTTGCTGAGGCGGTTGTTGAAATGTATTTATCAAATAAGAAGAAACATTTATAAACATTGAACACCTTCCTTTTGAAATGTGTTTTATGTTTGTTGAAACCCCTAAAAACTTTTAACTTTCTTCACAATTCTTTCAAAGTAATCACACTTAATCTCGCTATATTAAATAAGTAGTTATTCATATAGGGAAGGTTAGGGGAACTGAAAGTATGAAACAAAATCGTTCGCTTCATTACATTTTTTGGCGTTGGCATTTTTATGCTGGGCTTTTTATTACGCCGCTTCTTATTACGTTGTCACTGAGTGGAATTGGGTATTTATTTCGGGAGGAAGTTGAAGATTTCATCTATAAAGATTTATATTTTGGGAAGAGTGCTCAAACAGAATCTATTTCGATGTCTGATTCTATTTCCTTAACAGAGAAAAAATATCCACATTATAGCGTGGCGAAAATTAGTGAGTTTAATGGGGATTATAATACGAGACTTACCATTGCAAATGAGTATACTGGGCAACAAAAATATGTGTATTTAGATAGTAATAATCAAATTGTTGGGGATCAAAATGCAAGTGAAACGTTTGCCAATATAATGAGGGAATTACATAGTTCTCTTTTAGTTGGTGGCACTGTCGTCAACTATACTGTAGAACTTGCAGCATGCTGGACAATCTTTTTAATTGTAACCGGATTGTACATGAGTATACGCCAATTTAAAAACACACCATCATCCAATAAGCGAGAAAAAGCAAAAAGACGTCATTCTATTATCGGTATTATATTTACAATTCCTCTCTTTCTGCTAATCGCATCTGGATTGCCATGGTCAGGATTTATGGGGAACCAAATTTATAAAATCGCATCGTCAAATGAATCACTCGGATATCCAAAATTGTACATGGCTCCGCCTGAATCAAAGGTAAAAGAACTGCCGTGGGCAACAAGAAAAGAAGCTCCTCCTGAATCGAATTCAAATGAACCGAAAGCAATTTCTGTCGATGAATTACAAAAAGGAATTGAAATAAAGAAGCCATATGTTATTTCACTACCAGCTGATCCGAAAGGTGTATTCACTGTTTCGAAATCGAGCGGTTCTGGTATTACAGGGATGCACGTTGCACCAAGTGAAGAGATAACAGCTTACTTTGATCAATATAGCGGGGAACTCATTTCAAAAACGGACTACCGTGATTATGGATTACTTGCACAATGGTTCACTTACGGTATCCCGCTTCATGAAGGACATTTATTCGGATGGCCAAATAAAATATTATGCTTACTAACGACATTATCTCTATTACTTCTTATTTATTACGGAGTAAAAATGTGGTTAGCAAGAAAGCCAAAAGGAAAATTAGCAGCACCTCCAAAGCAAAGAGATAAGAAAAGTATATTCGTTTTCTTTATCATGATGGTTATATTAGGCGCTGTCATGCCTTTATTCGGACTATCTGTTTTAGTTATTTTTGCAATTGAACTTCTTATATATGTATTTTTAAAAATACGATCATAAATAAAAAGCATTTGTACCATCGTGTACAAATGCTTTTTTATTTACTATTTTCTTTTTTTCTACCACTTATTAAAAAGACAATATCTACTATAATAATTGCGCCAATTATTACTTGTGGCACGTAATCCATCACAGTAGGACCACTTGGCCTATTCATCATCATATACATTCCAGTTACAAATGAAATGGAATGTAGCACAAGTAATGTTACTTCAATATTGTCATATAGCTTTTGAAACAATCGCTTCATTTCCACCACCAACTTTACCATATTATAACAAAAAACCACTCTACATGAGTGGTTTTCTTCATCACTGCGCTGTTTTTTTTCGGTACATCTTCCCGTTCCAATAGAAGAATCGTGAAGTGAGGCCTCCGTACTTTACAATGCGCCGTGCCATTTTGTGCATATTCTTTTGTGCTGATACTTTTTGATCTGATAAATAAATACCAAGTAACCCTCGGCTTATGAGACGATGAAACTTCGCATGAGGCAAATCACCAATGCTCTTCTCTGCTTCTTCTACAAAGTGTTTCATACGATCTAATATAGCTTGCTCGTTTTCATAATAACTACAGAAATTCAAATCCCCGCCTATGCGGTCTTCTTCTTGATCGATGAAATAATCAAGTAAAATGTGAAGTCCTTGTACGTAAGGAAAGTATCCTTGTCTAATTTTCGCAATATCTTCATCATGTAATTCATCATGAAATGCATATGCTACAAGGCAGAAAATTCCAAGTGTAGAACCGGCACATGCTGAAAATTCAAACCAGCTCATCTCAGGTAAGTTTTCTTTATGTGCTTCAAACCAATTTTTCAGGCGCGGTTCTCTTTCTTCTAACTTCACGTGTTTATGAATTTGTAAATCACAATAATAACAAGCAAGTTCATGAAGAACAGGAGCAATTTTGTCATAGTGCTTCGTTTTCTTTAAAACATCTTGGCACGTTTCAACAAGTTCATCTAAATAACCACCATCATCTTGATCATCACGGTAACGATAATAATTACCGCCACCTTCCACTTCAGGTGATAGTGCCATTAACATTGATTCATGTAGCGCGGCAAAATCATTCGGATCAAGTGATGTACTGCGATCACATAAATTATCTAGATAGTCACTGATTGTTTGATACGCTACGATAAAACGAATACATTCCTCTCGGTGTTCATTTGCTAGCAGTGATAAAATGCCACCACCCTCACAATGAAACGTTTTATGCTCAATACTTGCGATTGCCTGACTATGAAGCTCATCATTCGGAATATGGTAGGCACGCTCTTTCCACATCGCTAGCTCATGGTGTACAACCGGAAACACATCACGGTATACTTTCGCCATGAGCGTTATGGGATTACTCGGTACGTTCACTTCTTCCTTCATCTCCTCTATTAAATGTACAAATAATGATTTATTTGTTTGTTTTTACTATATTATTGACATGTATTTCAGTAAATGACTGAATATAATTCAAAATTTCATCACGCTCATACTCATTTAATAACTCGTGATAACAATTCGGCCATTCTTTATATGCCTTATCACCTATTTTAACATTATCAAACCACATGCGGACACGTGTTTTATCTACAAGTTTATCCTCACATGCTTGCATTAGCAAGAGCGGAACGTCTGGAAAATCGTCTATTTTTTTATGAGCAATTTCGATAGACTTAATCAATTCACTATACCAACGTACTGATACTTTGCGCAAGAACAATGAATCATTCTCCATTGCATCTCTCACTTCATGGTTACGTGTTGACATTTCCACCGTAAGATTCGTTGCAAATTGCAATTTTGGAGCCACAACATTTAATATTTTTGAAGCAAATTGAAGCGGAGCAGAGGGTCCAGTCACTACCCCTAAACAAGGCGAACTCAAAATAATACCCTCTACATCTTCTCTCTTCGTTTCTTGCATCATACGAATGACGATAAGACCACCCATACTATGACCGAATAGAAAAATAGGTAATCTATACTTTCTTGCTTCTTTCACCCATAATTTGACTTCCTCTATGTATTCATCAAATGAATCAATATGTCCTCTATTTCTTGAAGTCGTTCCATGTGACGGAAGGTCCCCCATCACGACGTGGTAGCCGATGTGATTCCACATTTCCGCAACGGCTTCGTAACGTCCGTGATATTCCATTGCGCCGTGCACGATAACAATGACAGCTTTTGCTTCCTCTGCTTCATAATTCCACATACGGACCTCCTCCATTTCACTCTTTCTCATAATTTGATACACTAAAACTAGTCTCTAGGAAAGGAAGACTTTACATGATATATCCTTACAAAGAAAAAAATCCGAAAATTGCGAGTAGTGCTTTTATCGCTGACTATGTTACGATTACAGGCGACGTTTCCGTTGGCGAGGAATCAAGTATTTGGTTTAATACAGTCATCCGTGGTGATGTGTCATCAACAATAATTGGAGACCGAGTAAATGTACAAGACCAATGTACACTCCACCAAAGCCCTCAGTATCCTCTTATTTTAGAAGATGATGTTACAGTTGGACATCAAGTTATTTTACATAGCTGTCATATTAAAAAGGATGCTTTAATTGGAATGGGATCCATTATATTAGATGGTGCTGAAATTGGCGAAGGAGCTTTTATCGGCGCTGGAAGCCTCGTTTCACAAGGAAAGAAAATTCCACCAAACACGTTAGCTTTCGGTCGCCCCGCGAAAGTCATTCGTGAATTAACAGAAGAAGACCGTAAAGATATGGAGCGTATTCGTACGCAGTATGTTGAAAAAGGTCAATATTATAAATCACTACAAAAATGATTTTACTGCTGCCATAATACTGGCAGCTTTTTTTATATAAAAACTAACTTTTTCTTTACAAAACATTATTACTCCCTCAACAAAATCTTATTAAAATAAAAGCTAATATCTCCATATATATGTAAACGAGGGAGGAGAATTTTCATGAAGGTCAGTGGATTATATAAAATAGAATGTTACATTTTTAAAGGAATTAATCGCTACTTTGATCAAAAAACGTTAAATATCTTTTTCAGCAATATTACCCATATCGGTGGTGCTACTTTCTCCATTGCACTTACACTTTTCTTTTTAATTTTTGCAAAAGGGACTTTACACCAAGCAGCAATCGCTGCTGCTATTTCTTTAGCAATTAGCCATATTCCTGTACAAATATTAAAAAGGTGGTATCCACGAAAACGTCCGTATTTAACAATTCAGGATGCGAAATATCCAGTCCATCCATTAAAAGACCACTCTTTCCCGTCTGGTCATACAACAGCCGTTTTCTCTGTCTTCATTCCATTTATTTGCTATAATCCAAGCTTACTTGCTTTCCTATTACCGTTAGCATTATGCGTCGGTATTTCACGTATTTATTTAGGACTTCACTATCCGTCAGATGTATTCGTCGGTATGTGCCTTGGCACTTGCTCTGGCATCATCTCTTTTTATCAATTCATCCCAATTTTCACATAAAGGAGTGATATGATGAGAGTCGCCATTTTTACCGATACTTTTACGCCACAAGTTAACGGGGTTGCGAAAACGTTAGAGCGATTAACACGATATTTTCAGAAAGAACAGATCGCCTATTCTGTTTTCGCCCCTCAGCATACAGCTGAAGATAATTTTGTAGCGAATGTGAATAAGATGAGAAGTATCCCGTTAACAATATTATATCCAGAATGTCGTTTTTCTTTTCCTACTCCGCGCATTAAACGGGAACTACTTTCCTTTAAACCTGACATTATTCACATTGCCACACCTTTCAACATGGGACTTTGTGGATTGTATTATGCAAAAAAATTAAACATCCCAGTTGTCGGTTCTTATCATACTGATTTCGATGCGTATTTACGCTATTACAAAATTGAATTTCTCTCCAATATGCTGTGGAACTATTTAAAATGGTTTCATAGTCATATGCAAAAAAATTTTGTACCTTCCTTTGAAACATTACATCAATTAAAAAACAAAGGCTTTCAGACCCTCTCTATATGGGGACGTGGTGTAGATTGCACACTCTTTCATCCTGCTTACAATACAGACCTATTCCGAAAAAAATATAATATTACAGCGAAATATGTCCTTTCCTACGTTGGACGAATTGCTCCTGAAAAAGATATTGATACGCTACAACACCTTATCGTTAAAACAGCACATACTCGAAACGACATTCATTGGCTCATCGCAGGAGACGGTCCTCTTGCAACAAGTTTACGTGAAGCTGTTCCGAAAACAAATATCACTTTTACTGGCTATTTACAAAGTGCAGATTTAGCTGAAGCATATGCTTGTTCTAACATAATGGTGTTTCCATCAGCTACTGAAACATTCGGAAATGTCGTACTTGAATCACTCGCATGCGGTACACCTGTTATTGGTGCAAATAGTGGCGGGGTTAAAAATATTATTACAGATGGAAAAACGGGAGTTCTTTGTCCGCCTAAAAATGAAGATGCATTTCTATCATCCATTTATTTTTTATTACAAAATGAAGAAAAACTTGAGCAGATGGGAATAGCAGCTTCATCTTTTGCGAAATCAAAAAGCTGGGATGAGATCTTTCGCGGCTTACTTAACCAGTATGAAGAAGTCCTTCAGCATACCACATCAGAGTTACTTGCTTGAACAGAAAAACTCCCTTCAAAAAACGAAGGGAGTTTATTACACACTTGTAAATTTTAGTTGAATGAATGATACATAAGGTGAAATATCATTTATTTCCATATTCATTATAGCAAAAATAAACATAACTAAACAGACTTGTAATAAAAACCCATAAAAATTAATATATGGTTATACAGTGTTTTTGCTGTATAATGATTTTAAGAATTCCCCTTAAAATCAACTTACTCACATACCTTTATACAGCAATTGTTCCCCAATTCTGTATATCAAAAAACCTTTCATTCATTTGAAAGGTCTTTTTGAGCCTGCACATATTCTTCTTTCGTATTTACATTTATAAAACAACCCGCATTCACTTGTACATCTTCTCCAGAAACATACTTCACATTACATTGTGATAAAAGCTGCCCCATACTTCTTTTTTCTTCCTGAAGTAAAGCATAAATCTTTTCTTTCACGCGGTTATGATACGCTGCAAGTAGCGGCTGTTTTCTTCCATTAATAATAGGTACAACCGCATCATATTCATTGCTCGTTTGCTCCAGTAAAATGGTAAACCATTCATGCGAAACATTTGGCGCATCGCAAGGCATAATAGCGTACCAATCTGCTTCTATGTATTCCATTCCTGATACAATGCCGGCAAGCGGCCCATTTCCTTTATAGTGCGGAATATCTTCTATAACAGGAACTTGTACGAATTGCTCTACTCGCTCTTTTATATCAGAATGACTGATGACTACAACTTCTTGGAGCACACTCGTCATCTCTTTCAAAATATGCTCAATAAAAGTACTATCTTGCCAGCTCGCTAACGCTTTTGGCTCACCGAATCTACTCGACATACCGCCCGCTAATACAATTCCAACCCACTTACTCATTGGCGATGCAGCTCAAATGTAATATGGCCTAATTCCGGTAAAATTAATTTATTCATCGCAAGACGAACCGCTCCGCTCGACCCTGGCATCGAGAAAACTACTTTGCGTCCAATTGTACCGCCAATCGCTCTACTTAACATTGCACTGCTTCCGATATCTTCTAAATAACTAATCATGCGGAACAGCTCACCAAACCCGACAATCTCTTTATCTAATAGAGCTGACACTGCTTCAATTGTTACATCACGCTTCGTAATACCAGTACCGCCATTTGTTAATACAACATCTACATCTTCCTTATGATAACCAGCTAACACTGCTTGCTGAATACTTTCTTTATCATCTTTTACAATTTCATAAGAAGTTACTGTATGGCCCGCTTCTTTTAACAATTCATGTAATAGTTGTCCGCTCTTATCCGTTTCTTCCGTACGTGTATCGGAAATCGTAACAATCTTGCAACGCACTTCTTTTGGAGCTTGTTTTTTATGTTCAGTTACACTCATTTTTTATCTTTCCTTTCTTAAAGACTTTTCTTCATTTTATCATACATATCTTTACACAATTATGTATGAAGCCAATAATGCGCCATGATACAATATAAGTATACTAACCCACAAAAAGGAAAGTGCACTTTCTTATACTCCTAGACTACACATCTTTAGCTACTCTTTATATTTTCTACATAATAGAATTCAATTTTAAAACTTGTACTAAAAAATAAATTGGAGGTCTACATGGTATGGAACTTTATAAAAAATTAACAACAACATTCATCCTCTTATTCATCGCTTCAATCACTGTCGGCTTTTCCTTAAAAGGTGCAATTCCATACGCTACATTAGTAAGCATTATATTCGCGACACTATTTTTACTAAGCAGTGCCTTTTGCGCAGGTAAAGCACGTCAAATGAAAGGTTGATTGCATATGTTCCAGTAGAAACCCACCCTTTGTAAATCATGTAAAAAGGAAATACAAACGTATGAAAAGGCATGACTAATACGAAAAAGTATATTGAGCTAGAAGGCGAAGTATATTGCAAATCATGCATTCAAATTGTAAGTAAAACGAAATAAAAAAAGCTTTGCGCTCACCGCGCAAAGCTTTTTTTCATATATTATAGACCAGCTTGCTCTTTTAAAGCTGCAGCTTTGTCTGTACGTTCCCATGAAAGATCTACATCAGTACGTCCGAAGTGGCCGTAAGCTGCTGTTTGTTTGTAAATTGGGCGACGTAAGTCTAGCATTTTAATAATACCAGCTGGGCGAAGATCGAAGTTGTTACGAACTAGTTCTACTAGTACGTCTTCAGATACTTTACCTGTGCCGAATGTATCAACTGAAATTGATACTGGTTGTGCTACACCGATTGCGTATGCAAGTTGTACTTCTGCTTTGTCAGCAAGACCAGCTGCTACGATGTTTTTCGCAACATAACGAGCTGCATATGCTGCAGAACGGTCAACTTTTGTTGCATCTTTACCAGAGAATGCACCGCCGCCATGGCGAGCGTATCCACCGTAAGTATCAACGATGATTTTACGTCCTGTTAAACCAGCATCACCTTGTGGTCCACCAATTACAAAGCGGCCAGTTGGATTAATGAAGAATTTTGTTTCTCCATCCATTAATTCTGCTGGTACTACAGCTTTAATTACGTGCTCTTTTAAGTCGCGATCGATTTCTTCCCATGTAACATCTGGGTGATGTTGTGTAGAAATTACGATAGTATCAACACGTACTGGTTTACCATTTTCATCATACTCAACTGTAACTTGCGTTTTTCCATCTGGACGTAAGTATGATAATGTATCATCTTTACGTACTTCAGTTAAACGGCGAGCTAATTTGTGAGCAAGCGAGATTGGAAGTGGCATTAACTCTTGTGTTTCATTACATGCGAAACCAAACATTAAACCTTGGTCTCCTGCACCAATTGCCTCAATCTCAGCGTCAGTCATTTGACCTTCGCGTGCTTCTAGCGCTTGGTCAACACCCATAGCGATGTCAGCAGACTGCTCATCGATAGATGTTAAAACAGCACAAGTTTCTGCATCGAATCCGTATTTTGCGCGTGTGTAACCAATGCCTTGAATTGTTTCACGAACGATTTTTGGAATATCTACGTAAGTAGAAGTCGTAATTTCCCCCGCTACCAATACTAAACCAGTTGTTACAGTTGTTTCACAAGCTACACGTGCATTTGCGTCTTTTGATAAGATCGCATCTAAAATTGAATCAGAAATTTGGTCACAAATTTTATCTGGATGTCCTTCAGTTACAGACTCAGATGTGAACAGATGACGTTTTTTTGTCATGTGGTAAACCTCCCTACAGTAATTGTATATATTGTACGGAACTCATCCTTAATTTGCCACAAACTGCGACATACATTTATTCTCCCACACAAGCATACAGAAAAACCTTTCCTACTTTACATAGAGGAAAGGTTTAATTTGCTACTTGCATACTGCTTTTTGCCCTTCGCTCTTATCGTTCGAGACCTGTAGCCTCGCACAGGTTTTAGCACCTATTCACCTGCATTTATCAATACAAGTGAGGTTGCTGGGCTTCATCGGGCCTGTCCCTCCGCCAGCTCGGGATAAGAGAGTATCCGTCCCAACCTATACTAAAGAAATGATATTCATTTGTCAATTAATATTCACATTTTCCTGAAAGTTTTTCTCAATACGCCTGAAATGAAATATTAATAGGGAAATAATGCATTCACACAAACAAAAAGAAATAAATAGTATACATTATTTATATAATTGTGTTATACTCTTGTTGGGGATTACGAGAAATATTTCATTAAATGAAAAGGATGGTATATAAATATGAGTACTGTGAATGTCCAAATTGGTTTACACGAATTATTGAACGGAAGCAATGCACAGATTCCACTAAGTGTTCCGCAATTAGTGGAAAAAGTATTAATGCGAAATGAAGGGAAATTAACTTCGACTGGTGCCGTTTCTGCTTCAACTGGAAAATATACAGGACGTTCTCCTAAAGATAAATTTATTGTGAAAGAAGCATCGGTTGCTGACAAAATTGCTTGGGGAGCTGTGAACCAACCGATTTCTGAAGAACATTTTAATAAATTATATACTAAAGTTTTAGAATACTTAAAAGAAAAAGAAGAGTTATTCGTCTTCAAAGGATTTGCAGGCGCTGACCGCAATTACCGCCTACCAATTCAAGTTATTAACGAATATGCATGGCACAATTTATTTGTACATCAATTATTCATTCGTCCAACTGAAGAAGAATTAACAACTCATGAATCAGAGTTCACAATTGTTTCTGCACCGAATTTCAAAGCTGATCCAGCTGTTGACGGTACAAACTCTGAAGCATTCATTATGGTTTCATTCGAAAAACGTATCGTACTAATTGGTGGTACAGAATACGCTGGAGAAATGAAAAAATCAATCTTCTCTATTATGAACTTCTTATTACCTGAACAAGATATCCTTTCTATGCATTGCTCTGCAAACGTAGGTGAAGAAGGCGACGTAGCACTATTCTTCGGTTTATCTGGAACAGGTAAAACAACATTATCTGCTGATCCAAACCGTAAATTAATCGGTGATGATGAGCATGGTTGGTCTGATAACGGTGTATTCAATATTGAAGGTGGTTGCTATGCAAAATGTGTAAACCTTTCTCACGAAAAAGAACCACAAATTTTCGATGCAATCAAATTTGGATCTGTTTTAGAAAACGTTATCATTAATGACCAAACGCGTATCGCAGACTACAACGATACTACTTTAACAGAAAATACTCGTGCTGCATACCCTATGCATGCGATCGACAATATCGTACTGCCAAGTGTTGCTGGACACCCAAATACAATTATTTTCTTAACTGCTGATGCATCTGGCGTATTGCCTCCAATCAGTAAGTTATCAAAAGAGCAAGCTATGTATCATTTCTTAAGTGGTTACACTAGTAAACTAGCAGGAACAGAGCGCGGCGTTACATCTCCGCAAGCTACATTCTCAACTTGCTTCGGTTCACCATTCTTACCACTTGATGCATCTCGCTACGCTGAAATGCTTGGTGAAAAAATCGAGAAACACGATGCGAAAGTATTCCTAGTAAACACTGGCTGGACTGGCGGCGAATACGGCGTTGGTAAACGTATGAACTTAGGTTATACTCGTGCAATGATTCAAGCAGCATTAAACGGCGAACTTGCAAAAACTGAAACAGCTAAACATGATATCTTCGGTCTTGAAGTTCCACTTCACGTACCAGGTGTACCTGACGAAGTGTTAATGCCTGAACAAACTTGGGCTGATAAAGCTGCTTACAAAGCAAAAGCAATCGAGCTTGCAAATGAATTCAAAGAGAACTTCAAAAAGTTCGAAAGCGTTTCTGAAGATATTATTAACTTAGGCGGTCCAATCGCTTAAATTAAAACTTTCTGTTGGAATAACCCTTTACTCATATGAATAAGTGTCTTGTAACCGTAAAGTTTCGCGTACTCACCGACAAAACCCAATGCGGCTTAACGGTTACACACACTTACATAAAAAAGAAGCTTACGTGAAAACGTAAGCTTCTTTCTATATCTTATATAAAGTGAAATGCTAATCTCTTCATCTGTGACCTAGATTATAAAATTACAGCTTCGAATATATACATTATATCCCTACTCGCTACATCTCTCGGGTTTCACATCATATGGGGTTAAAAAAGGCCCTGACCGCTTCTATTCGTGGCTGGATCATCTATTCCATCTAAAAAGAAGTCT
Source organism: Bacillus sp. AF62 (assembly GCF_050312695.1). Lineage (NCBI taxonomy): Bacteria > Bacillati > Bacillota > Bacilli > Caryophanales > Bacillaceae > Bacillus > Bacillus sp. AF62. The sequence goes on from NZ_JBNPJZ010000089.1 coordinate 32,104, forward strand.
TTTATCTTTTTATCTCTTTTAGCTCTTTGTTAGTTCTTTCTCATCTTTCATGCTATAGTATCCTAAATTCACAACGATTAAGAAATAACCACCCATAATCCCTACTGCAAATGCCCACATAACCATGTGGTGCTCAATTTCGTACATAATAATAGCACCCAAAATGGCAGCTGCAAAACGGTTAAACATACCGAGTGTCGGTGCTTTCGTCTTCTTTACAATACTATCTCCAAGCTTCTCAATTCTTCTCCCTAGAAGCCAAACGCAATACATACTTACAATAAGCCCAATTCCAGCGCCTAAAAAGTGTGCTGAAAACGGTGTTAACATCCAACCTAGTAACAAAATACCTAGTATATAATACGATTGGATTTTAAATGATCTTAGTGACATACTAATCATGCTGTACCTCTCTTCATTCGTTCTTATCTATCCAAAAAAAAATTTCTTTCAAATCCATATTCCTTACATCCATTTCACTCAAATTAAAAACAACATAAACAGTATGTTTATGTTGTTTAAATGCTTTTAGAAAATAATATTATACAAGATTTCAAACATCATATTCTCATATTTTGTGACGGTTTTTCAAACTTTTTTCGTCCATTTATGAAAAAAATGATATCAATCTATGAACATACGGATATGATGTAATAAGCACACAAATAAAGGGGGCGTCTAATGATTTATTTTTTAATGGCTCTCATTCACCTCATTATCCCTGCACTTATCGGACTTTCATTGTATTGGTACACGAAAAACCATAGCATTTTTTACGCTGTCCTCGGTGTTCTTCTTCCAGGTATTATTCTTATTACACTCTTCCGTATTCCATTTTTAAACTTAATTCCACTTATTACTGCTATCTTATTTCTCATCTTCTTACCAAAAATAAAAAAATAGGAAAGCAGATCATAGGTGATCTGTTTTCCTATTTTGATATAGGTTCCCCTGCAATAGAATGAACTTTTACTTTCTCCGATTTCACAAACCATAGACCGACAAAAATGATAATTCCACCGATGATTTGTTGAAACGATACATATTCATTTGCCCAGACAGCTGCAAATAAAACAGCTACAAGCGGCGTTATATACATATATACATTCGTATGTGACGCCCCAATTTTTTGAACACCAACATACCACATTACTAGACCAAATACTGTGACAAAGAAAATAGAATATAGTAAAGCAAATAGTGTCATTCCGTGAGTAATGTGAAATGGCATGACAAACACATGCGGACCACTTAACAATAATAGCGGAATCGCACCCACTAATGCAGACCATGCTGTAACACGTAATGCTGAATATTTTTTAATTAATGGTCCTGCTAAAACAGGATAAAGCCCCCAGCATATTGATGTAATAAGTCCAATTCCATTGCCATAAAAAGAACTAGTAAGTGAATGTCCTGCTACTAAAACTAATGCTGCACCAACAAAAGCAATCATAGAACCGATTAACTTTCGAGAAGAAAAATTTTCTTGTTTCAGAAAAATCGCAAATACAGTTGTAAAAATAGGTGAAATAGAAATGAGTAAAGAGGCATTTGTAGCGGATGTATATTTGACAGTTTCCATAAATAACGTTTGATACAGTACAATACCTACAACGCTAACGATGATTAATCTAGGTATATCCTTTCGCTCCATATAAACCGATTTTTCAATAAAAAAGGTAAGAAGTAACAGGAGCGGTGCCGCCGCCATCATACGAAGTGCAGTAAATTCAATTGCTGTAAATTCTAAAAATCCATACTTTGCAATCGTATAGTTAATCCCCCAAATAATAACAACACTTAAAATTAATAACTCAATTCCCCATCTTCTCATGCGTATCCCCTCCGCAAATAAGATTATACAGAAAATTCAATCACATGTACATTTCATTATGTGAAAAAACCTTTTTACTATTGGGACGTTTTGGTAAATGAAATTATATCGGCGATTTTTTCAATATATCGACTTATCAACAAAAATCGACAATAATAGCGCCTTATAAAATAAAAAAATGTGAATCCAAAATACATTTTGGACTCACATTTCCTTTACTATACTCGAACGTGTAATTTCATATTTGGATTATAAAACTGGCTTGGGCTCTTCAACTGAAAAGTTCCTCCACCTTCATGCCAATCAACCGTTAACTTATCGTCCATAAATACAAGCTTTGTACGATCAGCGATAAAATTCATTGTGCTTGATTCAATATCCACATCGCGCTCATCTTTTTCTGCTACAGCTACTAAATCGATGATTCCACTCATGACACAACCGCAACCCTCATTATCGTAAAATAACTTTATATATTTCGCTTCACTTGGAATCGTATCCATAATCTTTTTATATGCTGCTTCTGTTACAGTAACGTACATATGTTAATCTTCATCCTCTCTTCTCTTATCATTCATATATTGTATCACCATTTTTCTTAAAAGTTATATACAGAAAATTAAGACTAATATACAATGTATGTGATAAAGTTTCAGCAATCGAGCTTTTATGAGTAGTTCATGCAGGAGAAAGGATGTTTACTATCTGTGTTCAAACTACAACGATATCCTATGTTATTAGGTCTATTTAGTAGTTTCTTCATTTCTAGCGGAATGCTATTACAGCATGTACTTCCCTATTCTCCTTCTATTGGCTGGATTCTAGGTTTTATTTGTTTCCTATCCGCTTCTTATTTTGCTACGAAGAATACAAACAACTCATAAAGCAAGAATCATCTTAAGGAGGATTATTAAACATGCCAGCCTTAAAAAAAATAGAGCAATCACTCGATCACTTATTCCAAATTGAAAAATACGGAAAAGATAGTGCCTTTAGTCGATTTATCCCAGCCGTATATGATCCTATCAAATTTCCTTGGCAACAATTTTTCGAAGCAAATTTTGTAGATTTATTTAACGGCCTTATGATGCACGGATCTGAAAATGTAAACAAAGTATTTTTAGCTGTATTCCCTACAAATGACATTCTTGAAACATTCATTTCACAATCCACACCTGGTGATTTACTCTTTATGCACCATCCCCTTGTAATGGAGTGTGGTGATCCAATTGGAAGATCAGGCCGCGGTTTCATACCAATCCCTGAAAAATATTTGCAAGAAATAAAAGAAAAACAACTTTCTATATATACATGTCACGTACCAATGGATTTTCATCAAACACATGGAACGAGTATTTCAATTGCAAAAGCATTAAACGCTACTGTAGTGGACCACTTTGCATATGGAGGTCCAGAACAAGAACCAGTTGGCCTTATTTGTGAAATAGATGAAACATCAACAGAAGCACTCCAAAAACATCTAAAACAACTCTTCCAGATTCCTTACACAGACTTCGAAGGGAAACGACATGATTCCATCAAAAAAATCGCAATTATCGCTGGATGTGGCGATGTTGTATCTTTAATGAAGGAAGCAGAAGAAAAAGGTGCTGAAGCATATATTACAGGAGAAATCCATTGCCATATCGACAATGATTACGGCCGACATAAATACTCTCTCATTATGGATTATGTAAAAGAAACGAGTATGTCTCTAATTGGGGTGTCACACTCTGCCTCTGAATATTTAGTGAAAGAGACATTGATGTATGATTGGTTTAAAGAGAATTTTGATGTGGATGTTATTTTGCTTCCGCAGGAGAAATGGTGGCTCTAACACTATCATTTTTTTAATTTATATACACAATACAACCGACCACAGAAAAATAGATAAATGAGAAAGCACATGTACCTACGTAAATGCTTTCGTTGTGCCGAAAAATGAACCTACTGGTAGCACCGACTTTACTGGTGCTATCAGTATTACAGCTGGAAACCTATTTTTGTGAGAGGATACAACCGCTCTTTATATTCATACTGCAAGTGCTGTATATTCTGTTTTTCTAATTACTAACATATAGCAATTCATTTCATAAAAAAAGACCCGAGATTCGGGTCAACAAATAGAAATATAAATGAACTACAACAAATAACAGACAAAGCCATTATATATTTTTCGTAGTAAAACATCCATTAATTTCTTTTTACACTATCAATATATTATTTTTCGTTATCGTCCTCTTTTTTAGAACGTCTACCTAAGAAGAATACAAGAACTAATAATATAATTAACAGTAGTACTCCGCCGATAATGTAATATAGTGTGTAGTCTTTTTTCGCTTCTACCGCTGTATCATTTAACTTATCAGCTGTCTTTCCTTCAATTGTAAATTTCTTCGTCCATTCCCATTTTTGATTGCCATCAGTGGCTTTCACTTCTACTCGGTACGTTCCTGGATCAAATGCTTTGTTTTCCCAGCTAATAGCGTAATCAAAGTTTGAGTTTGGCGCCATTCTTAAATTTTCTTTTTTCGCTTCAAATAAAATGTCTGTACCTTTTTCTTTATATATCTTTGCATCAACACTTAAATTTTTTAACATTGCTGGCTTTACGTTTTGTAAATTTGTAGTAACAACGTTACGCCCGTTAATTTGTGTTGGCTTTACTTCGTTTAATTTCATGTCTGGTTTTACTTCAGCATCTGTTTCTTTTAAAACAACACCAATTGCGTATGCATATTTATTTTCAATCTGCACACCTTCATCTTTTTTCTTTGCATTCTCATCTTCTTTTTCTTTAAAGTATAAACCACCTAAAATAACACCATCAAACGACTCATTTGGCATTTCTAGGTTTATATCAACTGTCACTATGCTGTTAGCTGGGACTTTCGTTTCTTTTGGCATTTTAGCAATTTTAGAAAACGGATATTTCAAAGTAGAATCCGTTTTTGGTTCTACTGTACTATAATCTGTAATACCATTGCTATTCGTAATTGCTGTATTAGCAAACGATTCTACCACAACTTCTTTATTCGTATCATTTTTCATTTGGACTTGAATTGTTTGCTTTTGTCCAGGTTGCATTTTCAAATCAAAATACGTTTGATTTTTATCAATTTGATTTTCTGGTATAACTGCTGTCACAGCGAATTTCATTTCAGCTGCATATACTGAAAAAGCGTTTACCATGAAGAATGTAATTAATAGTAAGCTAGTAAATAGTTTTTTTACCATCTCTTATGTAATCCCCTTCATATCCATTTTATAGACAAGAAAGAGACAAGGTTAAAGCCATTCCCTTATCTCTTCTCATTTTCCTCTTTTATCTTAAAATTCCTCTTACTTACATAGGAGCGTCTGTTAGTTCCCAAGTTAGTGAAGTTGTGTATTGTGTTTGTTCTTTTTTCGTTTTACCTGGTACAGATAACTCTACGCTTTGTTTCGCTTCTGTTGCATCTTTACCAAACGTATTTACCCATGTACCCATACCTTGGTTTTCTTTTGCATCGATTAAATCAGATGCTGCACCACTTGGATTTAATGTGATAGATTGTTCTGCTGTTGGTGCGTCGCTACCTGCATTTGATTTCAAAGCTGAATTTTTTAATGTTAATGCCGCGCCATCCAACGCTTTATCATCTGCAGTTTTGAATTGACCATTTTGTTTTACTGTTAAATGCCATCCAGCATTTGTACCACGATTATCTGTTACTTGAACGTAGTTCGGCACGTCAATTACAGAACCGTCTACTTTTTTCTTTACTTTATCTAATTCTGCAAAGTAGATTTCGTTATTCCCTGATGCTTTTTGTGTTTTAAAGTTGAAGTTAGATACATAATCAATACTTAGTGGACCATCTGTACCTTTTTTATCTGGATCAACTGGATCTACAGTTTCATCTGGATTCTCTGGATTAACAACATCAATTTTATCTGTATTTTTCTCGAATTTAATGAATGCTTTTGAGTCTAATTTCCCGCCATCTTTCTCAGCTGCAAATGCAGACGTTCCTACTGATACTGATGATAATGTTACCGCTCCAATTAATGCTATTTTTGCTAGTTTCATAGTTTTATACCCCTTTATGATCATTTTTAAAATTCAGTCATTCTTAATTTTCAATCTTGTATAAGCTTAGTTTGGTGTATCTTCTAAAGTCCAAGTTAACTCAGCTGAATATTTCGCACCTTTTTCTTTCGCTGTCGTACCTGGTACGAATAAGCTCACACTCTTTTTACCTTGTTCTGTTCCTTTACCGAATGCAGTCGTCCAATCACCCATACCTTTATTCTTTGCGGCAGTAGTAATTTCCACCGCATCTCCACCTGGAGCTAGCGTTACTTTATTTTTAAATGTTGTAGGTGCATATTGTGCATCAGTTACAGAATTTACAGCTGGGTTACTTAAGCTTAAAGCTGCATTTGTTAACTCACTATTACCACTTTTAAATTGTGCATTTTGCTTTACTTTCAATTTCCATCCTGCATTTGTACCACGGTTATCTGTTACAGATACGAAGTTAGGTACTTCAACTGTTTTGCTCCCTTGTTTCACTTTATCCAATTTTGCAAAGTACGTTTGATCATTACCAGAGATAACTTGCTCGCCGAAGTGTAAGTTAGAAACGTAGTTAATACTTAATGGACCTTTTGTTCCTATTTCATGGTCACCAGGGTTCTCTGGTGTAACTTTTTCATTTGGATTTTCTGGATTGTTTGGATCTGTTGTGCTTGTATCTTCAATAAACGTTACATCTGTTTTTGATTTCATATTTGCTTTCTCTTCCGCAAATGCTGAAGTTCCTACTGCTGCAACTGATGTTAATGATACTGCACCGATTAATGCTAATTTTGCTAGTTTCATATGTACCTTCCCCTTTTCTCTGTTTTCATCTATTTTTTATTTTGAATACACTTGCTTTCTCCTAATTCTTTTGAATACATATAAGATAAAACAATCGAAAACAATCCTATATATTGTTTGAAATCCCGTGTCTGGCCTCCTGTTTTCGGTAAATATTTATCTCCATTTTTATTTTTATCAACTGTCTCTTTTTTTGTATTTATCTTTGTCGGATCAGTTGATGTATTTGGTGTATAGCTATTCGAAAATGTAATACCCGCTTTTGAATTCGTACTTGTAGCCGTTACTACATTTGCCATAAGAAACGGCACACATATAACTGTGGAAACGATAATACCAACTATTTTTTTCATTACTCTCTCCTTTCTAAAATTTATATATTTCATATGTTTTTAGAGAGGAGCATCGGTTAATGTCCATTCTAGCTGTCCAGCATATTTAGTATTTGCTTTGACATTCGGCCCTGGTTTTACTTGTAAATGAATTCCTTCGTTTTCCTTCCAATTTAGTGAAACCTCCTCATCGTTTTTAGAAATATACGAGAATGCTTCTATACTAGAGGTACTTAAAGGTGTATCCTTTCCATTTCGTTTGTAAATCAATGCTCCTGTCAATGTGTCATTTTGCGCTGAAGTTAATGGTGTGATTTCCTTTACATATACACTCCATTTTTGCTTTTTAACACGATCATCGGTTACCTTTAAAGGATTTGAAATCGTCTTCGGTGCGTATGTCGTTGTTTTCGATGGAATTGTTAAATCTCCAAATGTAATTTCTTTTGGTACGTCTACTAACTTTAAAGTCCCATCAACGACAGTAACCGGCACTTGAATCTCCGCTTGTACACCTTGCTTCGTTTCAATTACAACCGTTACAGTATGATTCCCTATTGTTTTGGTATCTGGAATATTGATTAACTTCACTACTGATATTGGTTTATCTACATCCAAATTCGTATCTACAGATAAATCTGTCACAAATTTAGAAATATCCATTTTTGTTAAATCTGTTCCTTGCACTACTTTTTGTGGGACTGGTTTCCCAGTTGGAATACCTTTATACCTTATTTTTACGATTCCATCTCGATTACTATCTTGTCCATTCTTATCGCCATCTAAATAATTTTTAGCTGACACCGGTATTTCAAGATAACCATCTTTATAATATTTCATTACATTAGCACCTTTTACAGGAGAACCTGTAATTGTCATTTCATAAATTTTCCCGTTGAATTCTTCTGTTTTTAGCGCATTTACTTTCGCAACCGCAGTGACTTTATTGTTTGTCCTGCTAATATCAAAGAAGCTACTTACATCATCTCCACTCTCCACATCTTGAATGGAAACATCATTCACAGTAAAATCCTTATTCACTTCACTTTCTAATACAAAAGATTTCGCATAGTGAATCTCTTTCGATTGAGCAGGCATATTTTGATATACCTTATAAGAAAGTTGACGGGAATTATCTTCCACAATATCTCCTATTACACTTGGAGCTGGAATTTCAATTTGTGCAATCGCTAATTGGTCGTATGATACATTAACACCTGAAGCATTTAATCTAACTTCTAGCGGTAATTCTGTTAAATTATCAAATGTAATTGTCATATCTGCTTCTGGAGTAGCTACTGGACCTGCTGTTCCAGAAAACTCGATTTTATTATTCCCTTTGTCTTGATACCTAATTGAACTCGTATCATACACGTATAAATTCGTTAAATGACTACCATCATTACGTAACGTTACATTTTTATAACTATTTATCCTTTTGAAATTCCACATTGCCGTTAATGGTACTTTTTTACTTGTTCCATGTTCATAAAATTCAAAGGAAGCATTATAAGTTTGTCCTGACCTTCCGTTCCCATATAATTGTAAAAAGTTTTTTGCATCACCTTTAGTTATTGGTGTTTTAACATCTACAGATGAAGCTGTCATAGAGTGAATATTAATACGGACATCAATCCATTTCCCTTGATATTCACCAGCTTTTTTTACTAATACGTACTGTTCTCTATTTGAATTTCTAAATGTATATTGACTTTGACCAGTTCTGTCATTCCTACTACCCTTTACCTCATATGTTACTTGTGGGCTCCAAACAAATCTAAAAGCATATTTACCCGAGATAGAAGGCCCTTCACCTGTTCTATTATTTATTACCTTTACATTTGGATATTTAAGAATACTTGTAACAGGACTAGCAGCTAGTAGAGATTGGCTCTTTAATACCTTCTCAGCTTGAATAGCAGGTAATTCCTGATTATTTTCGTTTACCTTATTGCTCTCTTTTAATTCATTTTCCTTTGATACGAGTTCTTCATTAACCTTTTCTTTCGCTAAAGTCTTCGTTTCTTTTGGAACTTCAGCATTAGTAGAATTTATTTCTTGTTTTTTATTTTCTTCCGATACTTTCACTTTTTCACTTATTTCTTTTTTCATAACTTCCTCTGAAGCCTTTGGATTTTCATCAGAAATAGCTACATTTAAAGCCTCTTTTTTCTCTACAACATGTAGAGAAGGAGATTCAATTTTCTTTTCATTCCCTTCAAACTTCACTATCGGTTCAAATTTGTACTCTCCAGCTTTTTCATTTGAATGACTACATATACGTCACCGATAAAATTACTTTGTTCATTCTTTTCAATTTTTACAATGTGATCTTCTGTTACTGAAATGTTTTGAATCGCTTTATTGTTTTCGTTCATTTTTTTCGTTTCTGCTTCATTGAACAGCTGTTCATTAGATAATTTCAGCTCGATATTAGCATCTTGTTTATTTGTATTTGTAATCTTTAATACTACATTTTCATCAACTTTTATTTCTTGTTTATCCATATGAACGATAAAACGTCCTTGCTCGTCGTTTGTAACCGCATAAACTTTCGTTGCAGAGTAATCTAGCACACCAACTTGCGTAAATAATATTCCTCCAGCGAGAAGTATACGCCCAAATTTACCTATTTGATTTTGCAATGTACTTCCCTCCCTCACTTCTTATGAACCGAATATTTCGAACATTAAATTTATTATTCAGCTAAATTTACAATCATAATGTGTATTCCTAGAAAATAAAAAGCCTGGTTGCCTTTTCGATTTTCATACATCACAACATGTGTGAAAATCCAAACTGCAACCAGACTATCATAGTAATTTTCATTACCTTAGACTCTTAGCTTTGCGACCTATCCTTTCGAACAGTGTGCCCATTTATTTTTTCTTTTTGAGACAATAAAAAATCCGGTTGCCTCTTCGATTTTCATACATACAACTATGTGTGAAAATCCAAACTGCAACCAGACTATCATAGTAATTTTCATTACTTTAGACTCTTAGCTTTGCGACCTATCCTTTCGAATAGTGTGCCAAAAATAGGTATTTATTTATCGTGTTTTGAATATACCATTAAAACCCAAAAAAGAAAATAGTTTTTTTAGAAAAAAACAATTAATTTTTATAGTCTAAATTTTCCACTGGAAAATCCATAATAAAAACTTAAAAAAACATTTTGATCTTAGAAATACATCATACATTCTTTATCGATAAAATGAGATTTTTACTATCCATAAATAGCAAGATAAAATAGAAAAACATCACTTATTTGGAAGTGATGTTTTTTCTATTTAATGCAGTGGTAACATAACCTCAACCGTCGTTCCAATCCCAACTTCACTTTCAAAACTCATTTTACCATCGTGGTCTTTAATAATTTTTTCTGTAACTACTAAACCTAGACCAGTTCCTGTTTCTTTCGTTGTATAAAAGGCTTCATTTAACTTTGGAATTTTATCTTTCGGAATGCCGCATCCCTCATCTTTCACTTGAATGATGATTCCATCTTTTACAGTAACTTTAATCGTAATTGTTCCGCCAACTGACATTGCTTCAATTGCATTTTTAATTAAATTAAAAAAGACCTGTTTTAATCGTTTTTCATCACATGAAATTGATGGTAAGTCTTTACTGTAAATACCTTGTATGTAGACTCCTTGTTTTAAAGCAGGCTTTTCCATAACTCGAATAACATAAGAGATAATTTCTTGTATGTTATGAGTTTCTGATTCTAGTGATTTAGATTTCTCAAATCCACTAAGTTCTGTAGCAATTATATGAATCCGATCTACTTCTTGTTTCATAATATCACTATAGATTTTATCCTCTGGATGCTTGTCTGCTTGTTTATTCACAAGTTTTTTTAAGTTTGCTAAAGGTCTTCTAATCTTATAACCAATAACCGTTGCCATCTTTCCAACAGCTGCTAGTTTTTCTGTCTGTTTTATTTCTTTGTCCATCATCTCAAGCGTACGAACATAAGACTGAACCCTCAAAAATATAATCCAACATATGATAGTAAATACGCTATATAATGCCATTGGGATTAAAACGAGAGAAGATTGAATAATGATTCCTGTAAGAGCATACTTTCCGACAAGTATCGCTGGAACTAACCAGAAATATCTTTTATTCACAAAGATTGGTGCAAACAAAATAAAAAATCCTTCTACTATATTTCCACCGTCAAATTCTGCATCGCTACCATAATAAATCATAATGTTATGGATAAAATCTAATACATTATAGCCAATTAGAATAATATACTTTACCGCAAAAGCATTCTTCCATTTCATAAAGTATATCCCAACGCAAAACAATACTACCATCAAAAAGTAAAGCCATAAACCTAAACCATCTTCAAACTCTCCTACACCTTCTTGCTCTCCACCGATTAACGGTACGATAAATTCATAGGCAAGATCATATACAAAAAATATAATGAAAAATAAACTTAAAAATGCTTTCAGCGCCTTTATTTCTTCGTTTTTAAATATATAGCCTTTATTCATATGGTAACTCCTAGCTTTTCTTCCACTTGGATTTCAGTATTTCTACACTTCTTTGGGAGAATGATGTCTATTCTCGTTCCAGTATCTCTTTCACTTGAAATATGCAGCTCACCAAGGTGCTCGGCGACAATTCGATTCGCTACCGTAAGTCCCAGACCAATTTTATCTTGTTTCGTTGTATAAAAGGCCTCTGTAACACGAATTAAGTTTTCTTGCTTAATACCATGACCATTATCAATCACGCTGATCATTACATACTCTTTCCCTTTATTTTCTAATCTTACATGTAATATGCCATCTTGTTCCATTGCCTCTAAAGCATTTTTTATCGTATATAAAAAGACTCCTCTTATTTTTCGTTCATCACATTCAACTTCTATTGTTTTTTCTTCCACATTCGAAATAAACTGCACGTTTAATTCATTCATTTTTTCGCGAAGACTTGTTATTACTTGTAATACAATTTTTCCTACATCATGTTTCTTATAAATAGAAGGTTTGCATGTAGCAACTTCCATTAACTCGCTTATCATATTATTCATATTTTCTATTTCAAAAATCATACGTTTATAAGTAGGATCCTCTTCATGCTTCTCTCGTTGTAATTGCGTAAATCCTTTTAATGAAGCGAGTGGATTTTTAATTTCATGTCCAACCGTCGCTGCCATTTTTCCGATTACTGCTAATTTCTGTGATTCACTAGCAATCGCTATACTTTCCTTTACAGCTGAAAGATATTGTAAAAATCGGTTTAAAATGATATATGCAGCTATTAACATAAGTGTACACATAATAAGGAACATAAATGCTTTTACTTCCTCTAATACAAATAAATAAATTAAATATTTTCCTACAATAGAGGAAAGTAAAAACACATAGAATTTTTTATTTAAAAATATGGGTACAAAGAAAATGAGAATAATTTCTATTATATTTGTCGCATCAAACGCCGCCTTATTATAAAAAATATATGAAAATATATTAGCGATTTCTATCCCTATGTATGCAAATATCCATGCATATTTAACAAGTTTTGCCTTCTCTTTTTTCATTAAATATATATTCACGCACAGTATTGCTACTCCGCAAATAACTTGCCATACTATTTTGTATCCCTTATCCATTATTGATTTATCGTCTAATACGATTGCATAGAAAATTTGATATACAATAACAATGACATATAACACCCATAAAAGGATTTTTGCATTCTTTTCTTCTTCTTTATATGATAGAAAACTTTCTTTCACTTCAACACCCCTTCAAAATAATATCTCGAAGAATACCATTTATTATAATAAATGATTTTCATAGACAAACAAAGATAAATCGAACATTTGAGGAAAATCATCCCAACGACGCAACATCTTCATGCTATATACAAGCATAAAAAACATAAACAATAATACGTATATTATGGGAGGTGTTTTTATGGACGGCAAAAAAAATAAAAAGACAGAACAACTCCAATCTTTCACGCGTGAAAATGAAGGAAAGGAGATGACAACAAATACAGGTGTTAAAATTTCAAATGATGAAAACTCTTTAACTGCCAGTGATCGTGGCCCTACCCTTCTAGAAGATTTCCTTATGCGAGAAAAACTTTCTCACTTTGACCGTGAACGAATTCCAGAACGAGTCGTTCACGCACGAGGATACGGAGCACATGGCATTTTTGAGTTATATGAATCTTTAGAAGAGCTAACAATGACCCACTTTCTACAAGACCCTTCAAAAAAAACACCGCTTTTTATTCGTTTCTCTGAAGTAGCTGGATCAAAAGGAGCAAATGAAACGAATCGAGATGTAAGAGGATTCGCCGTTAAATTTTATACAGAAGAAGGAAATTTTGATTTAGTAGGAAATAATATTCCCATTTTCTTTATTCAAGATGGCATTAAATTTCCTGATCTTATTCACGCCCTTAAACCAGAGCCACATAATGAAATTCCACAGGGTCAAACAGCACATGATACTTTTTGGGACTTCATCGCCAACAATCAAGAATCAGCTGCAATGATGATGTGGATTATGTCCGATCGTGCAATTCCAAGAAGCTTTCGAATGATGCAAGGATTTGGCGTTCATACATTTCGTCTAGTTAATAAAAATGGAAAGTCACGATTCGTGAAATTCCACTGGAAGCCAAAGCTTGGCGTTCATTCGTTAATTTGGGATGAAGCACAAAAACTAGGTGGTGCTGACCCAGATTACCATCGCCGTGATTTGTGGGAAAATATTAATGCTGGAAACTATCCTGAGTACGAACTTGGCATTCAAATTTTAGAAGAAGAGGACGAATTTAAATACGACTTCGATATATTAGATGCAACGAAAATTTGGCCTGAAGAAGATTTCCCCGTTAAAATCATTGGGAAAATGACCTTAAATCGCAATGTAGATAATGTATTTGCTGAAACTGAACAAGTGGCACTACACCCTGGAAGTATCGTCCGTGGTATTGACTTTACCAATGACCCTCTCTTACAAGGTAGACTCTTTTCTTATACAGACACACAATTAGCACGCGTTGGTACAAATTATCAAGAACTACCGATTAACCGTCCAATATGCCCATTTCATAACAACCAAAGAGATGGTGCGTCTAAATATATAATCGACAAAGGAAAAGTTGCCTACCATAACAATTCCTTAGCAAATAATTCTCCTTATACTGTACCTGGAACAAAGGGGGGATTCGTTACATATCCTTCTACTGTATCTGGTCATAAAACAAGGGAAACTGCCGCTAGCTTCAAAGACCACTTCTCTCAAGCTCGTTTATTTTGGAATAGTATGAGTCACGTCGAAAAAATCCACATTATGCAGGCTTTCTCCTTTGAATTAGGAAAAGTCAAAAGTAAATCTGTCCGCCAACAAGTCGTTGATATGATTGGACATATTAGTACAGAATTGGCTACTTTAGTTGCAGAAGCTCTCGGAGCAAAAGTCCCAAATGTGCAAGAATCCAACGTTACAAAATCATCTCCAGCACTAAGTATGGCAAATACGACCTTTAGCCCTAATACATTACGAGTAGGTGTCATTGTTGCAAATGGATATGATGGGCCAAGCGCACAATATATAATAAATCAGTTCAAACAAGTAGGTCTTCAACCAGTGATCGTTTCCGAACGATTAGGCATAGTGCAGGGAACGCCAAATGGACAATGGGAAGTAAATGATACTTTCTTAACAGGCTCACCACTCCTTTACGATGGATTACTTCTTATCGGCGGAAAGATGGATGATCATTTTCTTAACAAAGCAAGTTCATTTGTCGTAGAATCATATAATCACTTTAAGCCGATTGGCTCCCTCCAAAACGGCTCTTCTATTATTCAATCTTTAAATATCGAAGGAAAGCCTGGTGTTTTAATAGAACAAGACCCTACGCGGCTAGCAAATGAATTTATTAAAGCTATGACAAAACAACGCTTTTGGGATAGAGCATATTCATAAAATAGGGGGACACTTATGTTTGTTACTGTCGAGAAAGATGTGCATATTTTTGTGCAAGACGTTAATCCTGGTCCAGGTAGTAAGACTGTTTTCTTCGTTCATGGATGGCCTTTAAATCATCAAATGTATCAATATCAACTCAATGTTTTACCAGAGCATGGCTTTCGCTGTATCGCCATGGATATACGAGGGAATGGACAATCTG
Source organism: Bacillus sp. AF62 (assembly GCF_050312695.1). NCBI lineage: Bacteria > Bacillati > Bacillota > Bacilli > Caryophanales > Bacillaceae > Bacillus > Bacillus sp. AF62. The sequence continues at coordinate 47,320 of NZ_JBNPJZ010000089.1, forward strand.
ATAAGCCATGGACTGGTTACACGTATGATCGATTAGCCGATGATATCGCAATTGTTCTGGAAGCACTTCAAGTAGAGAACGCTACGTTAGTCGGTTTCTCAGTTGGTGGTGCTCTTTCTATTCGCTATATGTCTCGCTATAATGGGCGCCGCATTTCTAAGCTCGCATTAATTGACGCTGTCTCCCCCTCTTTCGTTAAAAATCAAGAGTCCCCTTACGGTGTACCGAAAGAACAAGCAGATGCTCTCATTAATCAAATGTATGCTAATTTACCAAAATTTTTAAATGATGTATCTTTATCCTTTTTCAATAGAAACTTAGGAGCTGCAACCCTTGAATGGTTTTCTTATCTCGGTATGCAGTCCGCTTCTTATGCCCTTATCAAAATTTTACAAGCAGCTGCAAATGAAGATGTAACGAAAGATTTAAATAAAATTAACGTCCCAACAAAAATCTTCCACGGCGTTCACGATCAACTAATTCCTTACAAAAGTGCTGAGCTTACGCAACAACGAATTAAAAATTCTCAGTTACATGCTCTTACAAATAGTGGTCATGGTTCACCAATCGATCAAGCGGATGAATTAAATAAAGAACTGATAAAATTTTTACAGACATAACAACTGCAATATAAGAATGAACGTTAACATAATCGTTTTTTATAAAACATAAAATTCACACATTTCTCACAAATACACAAATAAAACGATTATATTTTCATATATACTAAATGTACAAGTAATACTCCCTAAACCCAGCTTGTCTGGTTACCCCGTTAAATACTATGAAAAAAGAACTTGTATCGTTATACAAGTTCTTTTTGTTTCTTTTATTTAAAGAGGATATCTTTACTATATTGATTTCCAACGAGTAAATCATATTGAAGCATTTTATATTGCTCTAACATTTCTTTTTGTTTCTTTGTTAAATCATTGATTACTTCTCCATTTTTATCAACTTTTAATTCATCTCTAAGCACTGGTATTTCCTTGTAAAGTTCCGACAAAAATTGATAAAATAAGGATTTATTTAATCCTGCATAATCAAAAATAAGATTAGAAAAATGAATTGGGCTTACTAAACCTAAATTATCATTTGGCATATCAAAGTTTGCATACATTAATAACGGAGTTTGCGCCATCGCTAAACGTTCGCTCGGTGTTTTTTCATTCGTTATATACCCATTTTCTTTATAAAAAGATTTATTTGTTCCTAATGATGGAAGATGATCTCCAAAGAATACTAATAATGTAGGTCTATCTAAATTATCTAGTTGCTCTATTAAATATTGAAGGGCCTCATCTGAACGTCTTAAGCCTTCTGTATACGTCTCTAATTCTCCCTTTGATTCTTCATTTTCTAGACCGCTAATTTCTATTAGGTTTTCACCAAATCGGCCTTCTGTAAATGGAAAATGATTTTGCATCGTAACTGCATGAATAAATGTTGGCTGTTTTTGCTCCTCTAACTCAGCAATTATCTCTTTACTCATCGCTAAATCACTAATATAATCTCCATCAATATCCACATTTTCCATCGTGTCCTCTGCATTAAACTTATCAAATCCTAACACCTTATATACATCGTCACGTTTAAAGAATGTGCGACCAAATGAATGAATTGCACTTGTATAATAACCTTCTTTTTTCAACGCCGTAGGGATTGATGGAATTTCTTTCTTATTTGTAATGACCTGCTGATATGGTATAGAACCTGGCTTTAACAAACTCATCGAATAACTCGTTAATGCCTCAAATTCAACGTTCGCCGTATTTCCCCCAAATGTAGGAGAAATAGTTTGTCCACCAGGAAAGTTTTCTATATAATGATGTAAATTTGGTACAGGATCTTCACTAAAAGAAAGGTTAGTTACTTTCGTCGGATCCCAAAACGATTCACTCATTACAAAAATAATATTCGGTTTCTCTTTTTTCTTTTCATTCCCTATATTTCCACTATATTGTTTTTTTATATCGTTTGCTATTTGAAGCATATTTTCTTTAGAATAATTTTTTGGTTTTTCCATAACTGTTGTATCTAAATTGCTAATAAACCCTAGTACAAAACCATTTGAAGCATAGTTCTCATTTTGATTCCACAAAACAAAATCTACACCTGATTTTTGAAATACTTTATTCATAAATGTATTCGCAAAATTACCGTACGCATATAGAACAAAAATAGATCCTACTACTAATAAGGCTCTTATTCCTAGATGAATCTTTACATTTTGAATATTGCTTCTCATATATATCCCTGCAACAATACAAGCTACGATACTTAAGATAATGACAAAAATATAGCTCCAGCTAAAATAGTCCATCACCATCGGTATAACAGATTGCATATGCGTAATTTGTGTGAAATCAGAAGGATATAACGGATCGCCTCTGAAAATAAGCTTTAAATAATTCACAATACCTAAAATGACTAACGTACAGCTCGTTAAAACCATACTTAGAAAAACCTTACCTATTAAATTATATACAAGAATATATATTGCATAAATTACTACAAAACTTAATATAAACTGCATATTATAAAAGTAAATCCAATTCATTGCCTCTATGAAACTCATATTAACTTGCATGACAATATAAAATAACGCTACTGTATGAGCTAGTAAAAGTAATATAAAATGCACTCGCAGGGATGCTCTAAGTATAGACATCTCTTTTTTATTGAAATGCGTAATATAAAACGTTATGCCCCATATGAAAATCATCATAACACTTAAAACAAGCTTTTGATTTAAATGATCTTTCATCATGTCTAAATTAAAAACCTTTAAAATCATAAACAGCATAGTTATTACTAATAAAGTCACCCTACTACTTATAATGCTAGAAATTAATATATTTCTTTTTGGAAGATGAAAAAGTGTAGAACCATACTTCAATTCATTCCCTCGTTTCTATGTCTTAATTTCCCCCGCATCGAAAGAACTATTTCTATTAAAATAACATATATTACATATTTCGTCTGCATACTTGTTTCTATCATAAATGTATTGTCTTAATATTCCCTTAATCAACAGTTAAATTGTGGCATACAAATTACTCATTCTTGAAAAACTTAATTTCAGCATTCCACTTTATGATATAATAACTATGTTTTGGAAATCCTTAATACTATTAAAGATTTCCAATAAAAATACGAAAGAATTAATAAAAAAGGAGTTGCTCATTTTTGCTTACTAAGTTTAAGAGTTTGCCTAAAGCGGTATATGTAATTTTGGCGCTTTCTTTCCTGTTGCACGTTTTTTGTTTAGTAAAACAGCCAGGATTAGATGGAGAGTTAGTCAAAGTAACATATGGTGCAAATGATGCCTTTAACTATTCGTTAACAGCTGAACAACTATTAAAACATGGTGTATTTGGTTATGTGTATTTAGAACCTAGTGAAGTTCCAGGAAAAAATGCATATATTACACCAGGTCAGCCATTACTATTAGCTGGCGCTATGATTATTTCTGATATTACATCAATTCCTTACTATTACGTAGCAACTGTTATTAACATGATCATGAATCTTTGTACAGTGCTATTAGTATTCTTAATAGGAAAAGAATTGTTCGAAAAAAACATTTATGGAATTGTTGCAAGTATTTTATATGCTATTTATCCAAGTAACTATACATACTTCCGTACATTGCTAACAGAAGTTCCATCCATATTCTTATTGGCGTTATGTGTATATGTATTTGTTCTCGCATGGAAATACAATAAAGTGAAATTCCATATATGGTTTGGAATTGTCGTTTCAATTTTACTTATGTTCCGTCCAAATCCAGCTCCAATGATGCTCATTCCTGTTCTTGTTGTGTTATTTACATATGGATTTAAAGACTCCATTCGAATCGGATTGTTATGGTTTATCGGACCTTTCTTTATTATTGGCGCATGGGTTGTTCGTAACTACTTAGCACTCAACCAATTTATTTTATTCTCAACCCAAGGTGCAGATCCACTAATTGCCGGTGCAGATCCATTTAATAAAATTGGATATGAAAATATAGTAAATGAAATGAGAGCTAAAGGCTTAGATGACAAAGGTGCATACGCAAAAGAATTAATCAAGAACGGATTTAAGACGGACTTCACTTATTGGTTCTCTTGGTTCACTGTCGGTAAAACAATTGAATTATTCAAAACAGCTCCTGCTGTAGACCAATACCGTATTCACAACTTTATGCAACTATGTCATAGAGTGTTTATCACCGGTACATTCTTGAGCAGCTTCTGCTTCATGCTAAATTCATTTAAACATAAACGCGTTATGATGCTAGTAGCAAGTTCTATTATTTACATTATCTTCTCAAACTTATTCTTAGCAATTAATCGCTATGGATTTTTCATTAATCCTCTTATGTGCTTAATTCTTGCATACGGATTAATTCACATTGTGCAGAAACTTCCATTCTTCCGCACTAACCAAGCATAATAAGAAAGAGGTCGTCCACCGTTGGACGACCTCTTTCTTATTCCCCACACTTTAATTCTGTATGTATGTGTTTCTGTATTTGTCAAAATATCTTTCACAACACCACTCACTGTTTTATGTATAAATGTAAGTTTTTCACAACTATTACTATAACGAAAAGAACCTGCCACAAGACAGGCTCTTTTCGTTATTTTATGATAAAAGAGAACATGATTAGCATGTGTATTATATAAAAGGAAGCAGCCATATTTTCCATACGATACATACGAGTACTATAATTACAAAATCAAAAAAATCTAATCTCGGACCTTTTTTCATATTCATATGTAGCCACATATGAAACCATTTTATTTTTGTATATTTATGGATGTTTTTCTTTGCAAATCGGTAAATAAGCATTTGCATGATAAAAAATCCGGCCACAAAAATAAATAATAAGATGAGAAATCCAATCACAAAATTCCTCCTATTTTTGTAGCGTTTTTTCTACTATCCGATTTTTCAAAACCCACTCTTCAAACTGGGCACTTCCAAATTCCCAGCTAAGATCGCGAGCATGTACAGAAAAAACGTAATGACCAGCATATTCGTCCATAAATCTCCCTAACTCTACATCGTCTTTCTGAATACCGTATACTCCAAAATTAAAATACACATCCCATACGTCTTCATTCTTTCTCTTATAAGCAATCGATTCCATATCACATTCTGTCCCGAAATAATCAAGATGTAAATGTACGCTATCATCGTATTCGTACTCCATTTTATCACCCCTTATATTTGTACTTCTTTACCACCAAAAAAATTCCTGCTATCTACACTCACATATGGGCGATTACCTACATATCATGCTTGTAGAGTGACTTCTAGGAGGTGTTATATAGTGAAAAAATTAATCGCGATTTTTTGCATCATGTTACTAGCTGTTTTTACTTTTGCTGCTTGTAGTAGTAAAAAAGAAGGTACGAAAGAACAAACTCAAAACATTCGCGTCGGCGAAGTTACCCATTCTCTCTTCTATGCCCCATTATATGTTGGGATTGAAAAAGGATTTTTTAAAGATGAGGGACTAAATATTGACCTACAAACAACAGCTGGTGGCGATAAAACGATGACCGCCCTATTATCTGGCGGAATTGATATCGCTCTCGTCGGTTCTGAAACGTCTATTTACGTTCATCAACAAGGAGCGAAAAACCCTGTCATTAACTTTGCACAGCTTACACAAACAGATGGGACATTTTTAGTTTCACGTAAAAAACTAGACTCTTTTAATTGGAATGACGTAAAAGGTGTTACATTTTTAGGACAGCGTAAAGGCGGCATGCCGCAAATGGTTGGGGAATACGTTTTAAAGAAAAATGGCATTGATCCTCGCAAAGATACGAACTTAATTCAAAATATCGAATTTGCTAATATTGCAAATGCCTTCGCATCTGGTACTGGAGAGTTTGTACAGCTCTTTGAACCGACTGCAAGTATACTTGAGAAAGAAGGTAAAGGTTATATCGTCGCTTCATTCGGAAATGAATCTGGTACTGTTCCTTATACAACGTTCATGGCAAAAGAAAGTTTCTTAAAGAAAGATAAAGCTGCAGCTGAAAAGTTCACACGTGCTCTCTATAAAGCACAGCAATGGGTTGATACACATAGTCCAGAAGAGATTGCTGATACTGTTTCCCCGCTATTTAAAGACACTTCAAAAGACATTACAGTAAAAGTAATTGAACGGTATAAAAAGCAACATTCTTATGCGACAAATCCACTATTAGATGCAGAAGAATGGAAACAGCTCCAAACTATTATGAAAGACGCTGGTGAATTACAAAAAGAAGTCCCACATGAAGCGCTCGTCAATACAAAAATTGCCGAAAGCGTTATTAAGAAATAGAGGCGAAGTGTATGAGTTTTTTGCAAATACGTAACGTTTCTCACTGTTTTTTTGCAAAAGAAAATGCCAAACTTATTCTCGAAGATATGAGCTTACAAGTGGAAGAAGGCGAATTTATTTCTATACTCGGTCCAAGTGGTTGCGGTAAAACAACGCTCCTCTCAATCATTGCTGGACTACTTGATCCAATTGACGGTATCGTCTTTTTAGATGGTGAACCGATTACAACGAAAACATCATCTATGGGATATATGTTGCAACAAGATTACTTATTCCCTTGGAAAACGATTGAAGAAAATATTATGCTTGGACTTCATATTCGAAAGATTTATGATGAGCAGATGAAAGAACATACTTTAAACCTTTTAAAACAAGTCGGTCTGCATGGTGTAGAAGAACAATATCCTCGTGAACTATCCGGCGGTATGCGTCAACGTGCCGCTCTCGTTCGAACATTAGCGACTGATCCGAAAATTTTATTACTAGATGAACCATTCTCCGCACTCGATTATCAAACGAAGTTAAAACTAGAAGAACTCGTTTTCAACTTACTAAATAAATATAAGAAAACATCACTACTTGTTACTCATGATATTGAAGAAGCGATCGCGATGAGTGATCGTATTTATTTACTGCAAGCGAATCCCGGAAAAATCGCAAAAACCTTTATCGTCCCGGAAAGTATCCGTTCTTTATCACCGTTAGAAGCACGCCATCACTACGATTTCCCAGCCCTCTTTCAAGATATATGGAAGGAGCTGGAACGACTTGGATAATATAAAACAACTACATGAACAATTTCGAAAGAAAGAACGCAGGCGTGCTTGGATTGCTCGCTCGCTACAACTTTTACTACTTATTCTTTTCTTTGCACTATGGGAAATAGCTAGCAAAAAAGAATGGATTGATCCTTTACTCTTTAGCTCTCCTTCGAGTATTTGGGATCTCTTCTTAACGAAATGGATCGACGGTTCACTTTGGGTCCACATATGGACGACATTGCTAGAAACAGGAGTAGGCTTCATTCTCGGAACAGTACTTGGTGCTATTATTGCCACGTTCCTTTGGTGGATGCCACTTCTAGCCCGCGTACTTGATCCTTATCTCGTCGTCCTAAATGCAATGCCAAAAGTTGCACTAGGTCCAATCATCATCGTTATTTTCGGTCCAAACATTTCATCTTCTATCGCAATGGGAGTAATCATTTCCATCATCATTACCATTCTCGTTATTTACAGTGCATTTCAAGAAGTCGATTCTAACTATATAAAAGTGATGGACACATTTGGCGCAAATAAATGGCAATGTTATAAGCAAGTCGTTCTCCCTGCATCCTTTCCAGCAATTATCTCAACGTTAAAAGTAAACGTTGGTTTATCCTGGGTCGGTGTTATTTTCGGAGAACTTCTCGTTTCCAAACAAGGACTTGGCTACTTAATTAGCTACGGATTCCAAGTCTTTAACTTCACACTCGTCTTACTTAGCGTACTACTCACATGTGTTCTTGCAACTCTTATGTATGTATTTGTTGAGGCATTTGAAAAAATTCTAATTGGAAAAAGAAAAAGAAGCTGACTCAAAACAGTACGCTATAGTCAGCTTCTTTCTTTTACCTTTTATCACACATTTTCGTTTCATTTGTAATGTTTCCATCCGCAACCGTAACTGTATGGAAACAGTCTTTCACACGTACTGTAACGACATTATCTTTTCGATCTATCACATGATAATCATTAAACTTTTCATTCAAAGCACTACGAATTTGCTCCCCTTCAAAAATCGGAAAACCGTGAGACATTACCCAAATGAGACCAGCAACAGCAAGAATCGTTTTCATACGTTTCATTACCTCCTCGAGAGTAAACTTATAGTCCCTACAACACGCGCATTATAATTGTGTCTAAATTGTGACGTTTTTATACTAATTCTATTTTATACCTCCAGTTCCTTCTTCTTTTAAATAAAAATACAGAATTTTCAATTTTATTAACATAAAAAAACGCAAAGAATTAAAAATTCTTCACGCTTTACTTTAACGAAACTATATCGAACACATAACTTACATTAGTCTCCACTTTGTTGTTCTATCGTTTTCGAAACATCATATAATCCTGACAGCACTTCCGCTCTCATTTTTACAAGCTCAGGGAACTGATAGAAGAAAGCAATTTTCTTATATTTTAACTCTGTTCCTTCTTTCACTTTTTTTGAATCTTGTAAAATGAACGCTGTAAATGTATCTGCGATATCTTCCGTTACATTTGTTGTTCCATACAACGATACAAACTCATCATGCTTTTCTTTATAAAATTTAATTTGTGCCTCTTCACTTTCTTCTACTTTCTTTTCTGTCCACTCTTGCTCAATTGGTTTCCAAAATTCATTATAAAATTGGTTAATATACGAAGTTTTTCTCGCACATCCATTTTTCAAGAACACCGTTTTACATTTATTTCGATATGATGAAATGTCTTTCTCTTCATCAAACGCCTCTAAATATTTCCTATCCACTGGTACTTGTTTATGCCCAATCGTTAATACGTGAGCCGTTTCATGAATTAATGTTTTCATCACTTCATCTATATTCACCCCAGAATCGAGCACGTCTAAACTAAGCAACCAATCTCTCGGGTCATCCATACTTGGCATGACATGAGCAACAACGCCATCATAACCATCCGTTATTAGATCAAACCCTGTTATATTCTCACGATATTTCACTGGAATGAGAGTGCGATACATGTCCCATAACGTTTCATGATACTCTCTATCTTGTCGCTGACTTAACAAATCATCTTTTGCTACTTCGTCATCTGCAAAAGCTTTATTCAATCTCTTACGATCCAATTTCTCAAAATAAGGATCTACAATTTCATCACCATCGATATAATAAGAAGCTAAAAAGAAATAATTGTCATCCTCTTCTTTTTTCTGTTCCGCCTCTTTCATATTCACACTTTCATACTCTTCTATGTCATAATCTTCTACTTTTTCAAGTTCTGAAAGTCCCTCTATCTTTTTATATACTTTTTGTAATGTTTTATCTCCTATTTGCGTGCACTCTTCTTCTGTTTTACAAATTTCTTTTTCTTTCGTAACCTCGATAGCACTATCGCATCCTGCAACTAAACTGCTTGCTATAATACAACACACTAACTTGCCATACAATTTCTTCATACAATCCCCCATTATTCCATTCTACAAAATATCATAATCATTTTTTTACGAATATGCGATAATTAATTATAAAAACTGCAAGGAGGCTTCTCATGATTCGTGCAATCTTATTCGACTTAGATGGAACACTATTAGATCGGCGCCAATCTTTAGAACAATTTATTTGTGAGCAATATAATCGCTTCTCCTCACATTTGATGAGTATAGAGAAATCAGAGTATTGTTCTCGATTTCTTGAACTCGATAATAATGGCTATACGTGGAAGGATAAAGTATATGCTACTCTCCTTTCCGAATACAACATTACTACTTTAACGCAAGAGCAACTGCTACACGACTATATTACAAACTTCCAACATCATTGTATTCCTTTCAAAAACACGCATGAACTACTTCAACAGTTAAAACAGCGAAACATTAAAATTGGTATTATCACAAATGGTTTTACTGAATTTCAGATGAGCAACCTTCGAGCACTACATATACATACGTATACAAACACCATTCTCGTTTCAGAAGCTGAAGGAATTAAAAAACCTCACCCTGAAATTTTCGAACGTGCTTTGCAAAGACTAGATGTGAAGGCAGAAGAATGTCTTTATGTTGGAGATCATCCAGAAAACGATGTGCTTGGTTCTGAACAAGTAGGGATTCTTGGTGTTTGGAAAAAAGATTCGTTTTGGGGGAATTTTAAGCATTCACGTATCGTAGATGATTTGTTGGAGGTGCTTTCGTTTTTAGAGGTGGAGATAAAAACACAATAATAGTAATTAAATTACATCAATGATTTTCACAATAGATCGATTTACCGAAAAAAAATAAAAATAATAAGAGGAGGCGTTGTTCAAAAAAGCCTCCTCTTATTATTCATACACTGTAAACTGTGGTTTACTCGGATGATCTTTTACTAGCGCATCATCTGGAAACTTTGAAACTTTTTGATATAAGGCAATGTCACCGATACAACCTGCTGTTAGTAGAATTCCTAAAAATGAGAGTGGCTCCAGATTCATAGCTAATCCCAATACAATTGGCAAAATTCCAGTTGGTAAAAACGGAAGCATTAACACTTTCTTCATTTGCTTTACTGTAACCGCCTGTTTAGAATGAGCATATGCAACACCTAATTTCCAATTAACGCCCCATTTTAGTTCACTCCACGGAACACCTCCGATATAGCGAAAACCAATTAAATGTATCGCTTCATGAATACAAACGAGAACAATCATTGCGATAATAAAAAGAAACATCGTTAATAATGTAACTTCAACTTGAACCCCACCTGAAAGAAATATATGCAAATAACCAATTCCAAACAACAAAGCAATTATTATAAAAAATAAAGAAAAGTTTAATTTAACCATCGAAACAGTAACAGTCGTTTCTTTTCTTTTATCCATCTTCCCCCTCCTAAAATGTAAAGATATATTTACATTTATTCTTACATACAAAAAAAGAAACCGGCCACTTTACTTCGTAAAACAGCCGATTTCTTCTATATGTTTCATCGTACGCGCTAATACGTCATCACGCATTATAAAGCTAAATTTTCTATTCGTTTTAATGTTGTCAGGAATGTCTTTTAATAAAACAGACCCTTTCGTTTCTTCGTAATGCGTATGTTCTTCTACCGCACTAATTGTTGCAAAATAAATGTTTTTAATGATTATTTTGTCTTTTCCAGATACTTTGTATTGTCCTAAGTAAGTTAAATCAGAAACTATGCCGCCGGTTTCTTCATGAACCTCTCGAACTGCCGCTTCTTCCGGTGTTTCCCCTAGTTCTACTTTACCACCTGGAAATTCAAGACCGCGACGTAAATGATGCGTTAATAACCATTGATCCCCGTACCGGCATACAACCCAAACATGCTTTGGCTCAGGAGAAAATGGATAACGTTCAAACGATAATTGTACAGTGTTGTGGTAATAATCTTTAAATTTGTACATGCCATTACTCCCCTATTGATGGTTACAAGTTTTTCCTACCACAAATTGTAGCATATTCTCGCTTTTCTGCATAATATTATCCAATTACAATCCATTGATTATTCCCATTTGCGCGACTAATTCTTTCGTCTCATGATTTCCTAAATCGTAAATCATTTTATATGCTTTTTGTAGTTGTTCATCATATCGGTCATTATTTGAATCGTGATGATACTCAACAAATGGAACGTGGGAGCGTACAAATGACCCTAAATCTTCTACATATGCTTGATCAAAGTGCTCTCTTAATTCCGTAATTTCCTCATCATTTGCGGAAATCTCAAAATTATACGTATCCGCCGTCTTCACTTGTGAAATTTGACCATTTCCTATTGATATATAATATGTTTTTTTCGTCTCCATGTAACACCCTTCTTTCATCCTTTTATTTTCTATTGTTTTCATCAATTACAAAATTATGTAAAATAAAGAAAAGGAGGGATTTTATGTTCAAAATATTAATTATCGGTATTATCATCGTCCTAATCATCCTCTTACTCTCCGTCATGACAATTAATAAAGGCTATGCTTATAAACATTCCGTCGATAAACTAGAAGACAATCCTTATACAAAAAAGAATAAGGAGAATTCCTAATATGCTTCGTATACTTCGCATCATAGTAGCACTCACTGTGATCGTTATGTCGGCAATTGGATTATATACAGGTCAAAATAATTTTTTACCTCTTTCACAATTTCTATTAGGGGCTTTAATGTTTCTCATCGCATTTGAACAAATAAAGAAAAAGGAGGCAGCAACGGGATTTATTTGTATTATTGCCGGTGCTTTCATTTGGATTGTTCTCATCATTAGCTATATCAAATAAAAGGAGGTACATGCATGCTAAAAGGAGTACGGATTACTTTATCACTTATTGCTTTATCTATAGCAATCTATGGATTTTTTACTAGTAATAGAGAAATAATGCCGTATATGTTTATCTCTTTAGGAGTTATGGCCCTCACCATAAGTTTAGAGGAAATATTAAAAAGGCAAACAGGAGGTAGTGTGCTCGCTCTACTAGCAGGAGCCGCTGCTTTATTTATTGGTTTCACAGAAATATTCCGATAAATGGTCTAAAGGAGGCTATACAATGCTAACTCTAACTATATTACGGAGTTTTTAGCATTTCTCATGCTTCTCTTACTCATTCTAAGCACTTATATCCATGTTACCGATAATTTTTCACTTCTCCCATACGTACAATTTATTCTCAGTTGTTTCTTTATTCTTCTAGGAATTAATGAATTGAAATCCGGACGAAAATCAATGAGTATCCCGTATTTTTTCGTTTCCAGTCTCATATTCTTCTTTTTAATATCAAACTACTTTCGTTATATGTAGAATGAAATTTTGACCAATTTAGCATTTATAATTATTTTCTCTCAGTAACTATTTCTTTCTACTTAAGGGGGATTCCATGTTAAAAAACATTCAAATTATAATCGCCACTATCGCTCTTTCTCTCGTCCTATTTAGCTTCTTTGCAAACTTCACTATTCTTTTACCTTACGTGTTTATCCTTTTAAGTATTATGTGTATCCTTTTTGGAATCGATGAAATAAAGAAGCAGCAAAAAACGAAAGCATTTGTTTATTTTCTCTGTTCTGCCTTTGTTTTATATGTTGGAGTATGTAATATATTTTCATAAAAAAGAAGAGTATGGTTGCTCTTAGCACAATAAAAAAACTGCCCTTTCACAGGCAGTTTTTCTTCTTATCCAAACACTTTCTCAAGTTCATCTTTATCTTGGCTTAACCAGAAGTTCATTAAGCGTTGTGCTCCTTCTAAGTCGTGAAGCTTCGCTTGACCACATTGTGTTTCATTTGCAGCTGGAATTTCTGTAATTTGAACCGCATCTTTTAATGTTAGTTCTAATAAATCAATGATTTCTCGTACTGTCGGTGTTCCGCTTACTACAAGATAATATCCTGTTTGGCAGCCCATCGGTGAAATATCGATAATATCAAAATGCGGATAACGATCAATATATTTACGTAAATTAAATGCTAATAAATGTTCTAACGTATGAATAACATCTGGTTTCATTGCTTGTTTATTCGGTTGGCAAAAACGAATATCAAATTTATTTACAATACCGTCACTACCTACATTGTGAACTCCGCAATGTCTTACATAAGGTGCCTTTACAATCGTATGATCTAATTCAAAGCTTTCTACTGATGGCATACAACATCTCTCCCGCTTTTAATTTAATTCCGTTATATCCAATATGATATAACGGAAATGCACATTAGTAAAGTATTATGTACCGTCGTGCTATAATACTTTAAGACTATGCTGAAAAGGAGACCATTATGAAACAGATTTTTATTGGGATTATACGCTTTTATCAAAAGTTCATTTCTCCGATGACACCACCAACTTGCCGCTTTTATCCAACTTGTTCTCATTACGGATTAGAGGCGTTTCAAAAACATGGTGCACTCAAAGGCTTTTGGCTTACTTGTAAGCGTATATTAAAATGTCATCCTTTCCACCCGGGAGGATTTGATCCTGTCCCAGATAAAAAGGATGACAAAGTAAATTCTTAATTGTCGTAACCATTCACAACTAAATCTAATTTTCCTGTATCAGGATCTATAACAAGACCGTGAACAGGTACTTCTTCTGGAAGTAATGGATGGTTGCGAAGTATCGATACGCTATGTTCTACACTTTCTTCTACACTAGAGAACCCTTGTAGGAATCTTTCTAAATCGATTCCAGAATAACGGAGTGTATCTAATTTCTCATTTGTTATACCCCGCTCTTTCATCTTCTCAATTGTACTGCTTGCTTGAATTTTTGCCATACCGCAATCGTGGTGACCAACTACACAAACTTCATCAGCACCAAGTTCATATACAGCAACTAAAATACTACGCATAATACTTCCGAATGGATGTGAGATAACAGCTCCTGCTACTTTAATAATTTTCACATCACCGTTACGCATATTCATTGCTTTTGGTAATAATTCAACAAGACGAGTATCCATACAAGAGATAATTACCATTTTTTTATTCGGGAATTTTCCCGTTTCATACTCTTCGTATCTTTTCTCTTCAACAAATTTTTCATTGTATTGTAAAATCTCTTCTAATGACTTCATAGTAAAAAACCCTCTTTTCTCTCATTTACATTACTTATATAGTGTACCAAAATATGAAAAACTCAAAAAGGATATCGCTTTATAGTAAAAATAAGATATTTTCAGATAATCGACATAATTCTTTCAAAATATACACACAGCTTTGTAACAAGTCTCACATACTTTAAACGTATTTTCACTATAAACTGATTGTAGATAATGTAAAAAAGGAGTGAATATTTATTATGTCCGACGTTCTGTTACTGAGTCGTTTTCAATTTGCAATTACTATTTTTTATCACTTTTTATTTGTACCTTTGACAATCGGACTTGTCATTTTAGTAGCATGTATGGAAACTCAATACGCCCGCACATTGAATCCAACATACCGTAAAATGGCAAATTTCTGGGGTAAATTATTTACAATTAACTTCGTAATGGGGATTATAACTGGGATTACGATGGAATTCCAATTTGGAACGAACTGGTCTGAGTACTCCAAATATATGGGAGATATTTTCGGATCACCTCTCGCAATCGAAGCACTCGTTGCCTTCTTCTTAGAATCTACTTTCATGGGAATATGGTTATTCGGTAAAGACAAAATTTCACCAAAGTTCCGTGCCTTCTGTATGTGGATGGTTGCACTTGGGACAAATATTTCCGCCCTTTGGATTATTACAGCAAATGGCTTTATGCAAAACCCTGTTGGCTACGTAGTACGTAATGGCCGCGCTGAATTAAATGATTTCTGGGCACTCGTTACAAATCCATATGCTTGGAATATGTTCTTCCATACTGTCATTGGTTGTTATATCGTAGGTGCTTTCTTCGTTATGGCAATTAGTGCCTATCACTTATTACGTAAAAATGAAGTGGAATTCTTCAAAAAATCATTTAAGTTTGGTTTAATGTTAGGCTTATTCGCCGCAACAATTACACCGTTTATGGGACATCAATCTGGTGTATCAGCAGCTAAATATCAACCAGCAAAAGGAGCTGCGATGGAAGCAGTTTGGGAAACTGGAAAAGGACAAGGCTTCTCAATTGTTCAAATTCCTGATGTGAAAAATGAGAGAAACTTTGAATTCCTTACGATTCCAAAACTCGGAAGCTTCTTCTATACAAACTCATTTGATGGCGAAATTGTTGGTTTAAAAGATATTCCAAAAGATGAACGTCCAAATGTTAACCTCGTGTATTATAGCTTCCGCTTAATGGTTGCACTTGGTATGTTCTTTATGGCATTAACTTGGTATGGCTTCTATTTAAACCGAAAAGGAAAACTAGAGAACTCAAAACGTTATTTAAAAATCACAATATGGTCTGTCTTACTTCCATACATTGCGATTAATGCTGGCTGGATTGTCGCTGAAGTAGGGCGTCAACCTTGGACAGTATATAAACTAATGCGTACCGCAGAATCTGTATCACCTATATCTGTTCCACAAATTTGGTTCTCATTAATTAGTTTAATTTTGTTCTACACTTTACTTTTAATCGCAGACGTATACTTAATGCTGAAGTTCGCGAAAAAAGGACCTGCAGCATTAGAAGATCCTGCTACTGAGGGAGGCGTGGCCCATGTCTCATGATATGCTTGCAATCATCTGGTTCGGTTTATGGGGCGTGATTTGGACAGTTTACTTCATCCTTGACGGGTATGCACTTGGTAACGGAATGATCTTTCCTTTCGTTACGAAAGATCGACAAGAACGAAATCAATTACAAGAAGCAATTGGCCCATTCTGGGGCGGTAATGAAGTGTGGTTAATTACAGCTGGTGGCGCAACATTTGCTGCCTTCCCAGTCACATATGCAAATATGTTTAGTTATCTATATACACCGTTATTCTTAGTATTACTTGCACTGTTTGCTCGTGCCGCTGGACTGGAATTCATGCATAAAGATGATTCACCGATTTGGCAAAAAACTTGTAAATGGGCATTTGCAATTGGCAGTTTTTTAATTGCTTTCCTATTCGGTGTTACGTTCGCTAATCTTTATTACGGACTACAAATCGGAAAAAATGGTTATGAAGGAAATTTACTTAGCTTACTAAACCATTACGGTATTTTAGGAGGGTTGTTCTTCACTGCTATATTTGTCGTATCCGGTGCCCTTTGGGTCATGATTAAAACGACTGGTGAAGTATCCGACCGTGCTTATAAAATCGCAAGACCATTTTCAATGGCAGCAGCTATTATTTTAGCTATCTTCTATGTAGCAACTGCTAATCGAACAAACTTATTCCAAAACTTTACGGAATATCCGGTACTATTCATTCTTCCAGTACTTGCAATGCTAATGAGTGTACTCGCACTAATTATGGTGTACAAACATAAAATTGGCCTTGCATTTACATTCGTTTGCCTAACAATCGCAATGTTTATGACAACTGGCTTTGCAGGTATGTTCCCAAGAATGTTACCATCTCGTATTAACGATGCATACAGTACAACGTTATACAACGCAGCTGGTAGTCAATTAAACTTAAAAATTATGTTCTTCGTTGCAATGGCCATGGTACCAATCGTTATTGGATATCAACTTTGGAGCTACAGTATCTTTAAAAATAAAATTCATAAAGACTCTGCTAAAGGGTATCACTAAAGTGAAAAAGACACTTCGTTTGAAGTGTCTTTCTTGTACGTATGATTTTCGATAAGATGTTATATTTCTAATCTAACAACTATACTACAGAAGAATCATTAACAGCTCACAGCTAAAGTGTAACATACAACAAACATGTTACTTTATTCAATTTTGCATTTTAAAATTATAACGTTGATTGAATAACTTGATCATATGCATCATTATCCCTTACATCCGCCGTACTAATCCCGCTAAACGTTTGTACTTTCATTCCTGTATTTGATGATCCCGATCCATTATAAGCCTTCGTCTTTTCAATCGGCTGTACGTTATACTTGTCACCTACATTAATTGTTCCATTGCAGTTTTCAATAATAACACCTTCCACAACTGCTGGCATTTTGTCACCCACTTTCATTTCTTTACTTTTATTTTATGAAAATCGCCTAGAAAAATAGCATGTTTCAATAAGAAAAAGCACTCAATTTGAGTGCTTTTTCTTTAAGCATAAAGACAAGTTTGGAGACAGTTGACTTCTTCAAAATTTTATTAGGGGTAATATTTTGAAAAAGAAAGCCTTTCATATGTAGGTTAACACCACTGGAATATATAGTAAATTGATAATATTTATACGGAAGATTGCTAATGTTTAGTATAGATAGTTTACACTATGCTAACAGTGAAAACTATCTATACTAATAAAAAAAGGTGCCTTCAAAGAAGCCACCTTTCAAAAACAGACACTATAAAACAGAATTATTTATTGTTATACGATTGTTAGATACAAAAAGTAGAGGGAAATGTTTGTATGAAATTCTGCTTTATAAAGTCTGTCTACAACTTATATTGTAATCCTCTTCATTTGAAAAAAAATATAATATGCACAATTGCATACAAAAAGAAAAAGCACTCTACTGAGTGCCTTTTCAACCATTTTACTTTTAATATATCGCTTTGAATATATTGTAACATACGTATCTATATATTTTATTGAGAAAATTCAAAATCATTTTTTCTTTCATTTTTACTTATAAAATCATGTAATATAAAAAGTATGTCAAATTCTTATACAAATTGAGGTGTACTATATTTATGATGTATTTCGGAATTATTCCTCTTATACTATTTATTATTTTTCTTATTTCCTATTTAAAAGATCCGCGAAAAATAATAAACGGCTTTTTATTTAATGCCTTTGTCTGTTTTTTCCTTCTTTTTTGTGTGATTATATCTGTGAATTCAAGTAGTGATGTCCTACGCTATATTATAATTTTACCTATTTTAGCACTTCTTATTATGCTTCCTTTCGGTATTATTGCTTTAATGTTTGGGCTATTTCTTAATGCTAGAATTTTAATGAAGCGAGAAGGAAGACGGTTCACCAACTGTTTAACACTCCTTGCTGCTTTAGGGATGTTATTCTTTATGTTACTCCCTATTATAAACCCAGCAAGTTTGGTCTCATCGCATTTAGAGCCTATTTTTGCAGCTATTTCTCTTATAAGCTTCTATTTCTTTATACACTTATCTAACTTCTTAAGCGCATATTTTTTATACCAATTCAACAGACCAAGACGTAATCAAGATTTCATCATCGTTCTTGGTAGCGGCTTAATTAATGATAAAGTACCACCTTTACTTGCAAGCCGCATTAATAAAGCGATCGACTTCTATTGGAAACAAGCCGCTGTGAATACACCACCAACAATTATTTTTTCTGGTGGACAAGGTCCAGATGAAGGTCTTCCAGAAGCGGAAGCGATGCAAAGTTACGCTGTTGAAAAAGGAATTCCTCTTGAACATACAGTCCAGGAAAATCGCTCTGTAAACACATATCAAAATATGCTGTTCTCTAAAGAAATTATGGATTCTTTAAAACCAGAAGGTAAATATAAAAGTATTTTTACAACGAATAATTTCCACCTTTTCCGTGCTGGTATATATGCAAGACAAGCTGGTCTTAACAGCCAAGGTATTGGATCAAAAACTGCATTTTATTACTGGCCTAACGCAATGATCCGTGAATATGTTGCGATTGTCGTAATGGGACGTAAGCGCCATATGAAAATATGTGGAACTATTGTAGGCTTCGCTGTATTCGTATCAGTACTTAGTTTTATATTTTCTTAATAGCACCCCATCCTTTGAAAGGATGGGATTTCTTATACTTATTTCAAAAATATTTTAAAGATAATATGGTCATAATATTCCCTGCATACATCCATTAAAGGAGAAATTTTTCAAATTAAATGTTAAAATAAAATTTAGGTGTAAATTATGTAACAAACAAGAAACTAGTTTGAAACGAGGAAATTATATGGAGAAAAGTATCAAAAACAAGCCCAATAAGCTAAAAATTGCTTCGAAAGCTTTGATGATTATTATTGGGGCATTTATCACAGCGTACGGATTAGAAGCAGTATTAATTCCAAATAACGTATCAGATGGTGGTGTGACTGGTTTAAGTATCGTTAGTTCAAGATTATTTGGATTGCCATTAGGAGCTCTAATCGCAGTTATTAACATTCCTTTCGTTTGGTTAGGATATAAGCAAATCGGTAAAAGCTTTGCGATTTATTCTATTATCGGGATTGCTTCATTAGCAATAGGTACCGTTGTCATGCACGGAATACCAGCTATTATTGAAGGCGATACATTATTAGTTACAGTTGTTGGTGGTATTATTATCGGTTTTGGTATGGGACTAGCATTACGTAACGGTGGGGCATTAGATGGAATCGATATGCTTGCTGTATTGCTTTCTCGTAAGTTACCATTTGGAACGAGTGACCTTATTTTATTCTTAAACATGTTCGTATTTATTTTCGTATCAACGGTATTCGGTCTTCAAGGAGCTATCCTTTCGGCAATTGCTTACTTTATTGCTTCGAAAGTGATTCATATCGTTGAAGTTGGTTTAAGTGGTTCAAAAGCATTTAATATTATCACAAAAGAGCCTGAATTAATGGTAGAAACAATTCGCGATCGTTTAGGCAGAAGTGCAACATATAACGAAGTATACGGTGGTTATTCAAGAGAGAAATTCAAAGAAATTTCTTGCGTAATTAACCGTTTAGAAGAAAGTAAAATGAAAGAACTTATTAATGAAATCGATCCTAATGCCTTTATTACCGTTTATGACGTAGCAGAAGTAAAAGGCGGTAATTTCAAGAAACGCGATATTCATTAATCGTTATGAAAAAGAGGGTGTGCCAACAATTTGGCACACCCTCTTTTTATTATTAAGTTGCTATCGTTGTCAGTTTTTTTCAGTAAGTAGATATATTTTTACTCGCCCCACCGACTCCCACGTTTAATCCACGCTACATACTTTTGAAAAGCCGTCACTTCATGTTGAAAACGCAGCGGGATATACAACAATAAAGTGCATGTACACAATATCCATAGAATACCTACTACAAAATGAAATTTCATTGTCGTGCTAATAAACAAGCTGAGGAATAATACAAGGAACATAATTACACTAAATCTTTTATACGTAGTCATACTATCCCCTCCTTATACTTCAATTGTACCAGTTATAAGGAATTAATTTCCACAAAAAGACCAAAAAGCAATTTACACTTTTCGGTCTCTACACTATCTTCTCTTCGTAATTTTCCCTGAACCACCGACCCTCGTTTTCGGGGGTGATGTATTCTTTGGCGGAGTTTTAATAGATGATTTCGGCTTCACATCTGATCCACTCGAACCACCTGGTGTTTTTGTAATTGTACCTTTGCTTCCAGTAGAAGGTGGAGGCGTCGTATTACTTCCTTTTTCAGTAATACTTCCCTTATCACCTACTGATGGTTTCGAATCTACATTATCGCCTCGCTTAATGATAGACCCTTTCCCTTCCTTCGTAATTGGAGGTGGGGTTTTCTTTTCTTCTTTCGTAGGTGGTCTCTCTGGAATGACTGGTTTATGATTTTGTCTGTCGTTATATCCTTGATAATCACCGTATGATGATTTTCGTGAACCGAATATATCGTTTAATATGCTACCCATAATATATCCTTGCAAGAAGGACGGTTGGTAGTTTTGACGGACAAATTCCTCATTACTTACTTCAATTAACGTATCGGATGGTTTCTCTTTATCCTTTTGAAGGTTATACATTTTATCCGAATAAACGAGAAACATTTGATTTTCGTCTTCTTTAGATGCTTGTTTCGGTTTCCTTTCGGCTATAAGTTCCTTCGCGACTTCAGGAACTGACCGATTGGCGGCCCTATACACGTAAGATTCTTGTTTACCTTCCTTTGCGACAGACTCAAGCGGATAACGGTCTTGAATCGACTTTGTCTGCCCGCCTTGACAACCTGATAAGGCATAACCAGCAACAACAAGTAATATAACGATAGCAAGTATAGGGATCACAAACGATTTAATCATGGTAAACAATCGGTTTGACATGATTACGCCCCCTTACGTTGCTCTTATAATTTGTACATCAGCAGGAATGATTGCTTCTCCCTCATACATCATTGTGCGACCATTTTGCCATTCAATACGCAATAATTTTCGATTATCTGATTGGAATTCCCATACGTACTGTTCCTCTGAAGCGGAGAATGGTGTTTTCCCCATCACAACAACACGTCCGTTATATTGTTCTTCCATATGATACTCAGTATCATCCATTTCAATTGTCGTCGGAATTTCCTCAATTGAATCTAAGCGACCATCAATTGGTGTATATAATTTGTAATACGTATTTTCACGATCTTCAATTTTTAAATAACGAATGTCTTTCCCGTCTTGCAGTGTTAAAACAATTTCCTTGCGAGAATGCATACTCGTTTTCCCAGTTAATTCGTACATGACTAATGAAACTTCAATCATATCACCAGGAGCTAACGTTAAAAGACTCTTTTCCGGCTTCGGTGGCTCTGGGCTTTTCATTATATTTTTAATTCGTTTAAATAAACTCATGATCTACCCCTCCTTTTCTCTTTATAAACAAGCACCTAAAATTAGTGCACCAACAATATGTAATGATCCAGCTAACATCGCATGTGCAACGCTGCCTTCTTTCGTACCTTCTTCTAAATCTAAGCCAGACATTTTCTTTAACACAAATTCGATAAACATTTCTACCACTAATAAAATAACGAAAGAAACTGCTGATGCAAGTAGCGCTTGCCATAAATCATTTGCTTTCGTTATCGATTGGGATAAAATGTACCCCTGTGCAAATAATTTCATAATAAAACGAGTTGTTACAGCTGTATTCCCATTTTTGATTTCTTTTAAATCATTGTATTTTGTAAAAATTGAATCAACCCACATAATTGCAAATAAAAGTACTGCACTCGCTCCAGTCCATACAAGCATGGCAACTACATTCATCCATGTCATTGCAAAACCTCCTCTAAAATATAATAGAAAACCGACATGAATATATTTAGACATGTCGGTTCATTTGTCTCTATTCTATATTATTTCTCATACTGCTTCATAATACGAGCTAATTCATCGTCAACAGCAGAATTTTTGTTTAAGCTTGCGAATTCATCATCTAATGACTTTTCTTTCTTATAAACTTCACCGCTTGCTTCCGCTTCAGCCTCTAATTGAAGAGCTTTCTCTTCCATACGGCTTAAACCAGCTTTTGCTGAATTTGAATCAAATCCAGACATCGCCTGATTAATATTTTTCTGTGCTTTCGCTGCATTTACACGTGCTACAAGTGTTTCACGTTTATTTTTCAGCTCATTTAATTGCTTGCGCATTTCTTCTAGCTTAAGGCGCAGATTATCAGCAGCAGCTTTGTTTTGCTCATAGCTTGCTTTATACTCATTCATCTTTTGTTCTGCGTTTTGTTTTTCTTCAAGAGCACGACGCGCAAGATCTAAGTTATTAGCTTGAACAGCCATATGAGCTTGCTCTTCACGTTTTTTCACAAGTGCTTCTTGCTCTTCAAATAATATTTTGAATTTCTTCTCAAGCGCGATTTGAGCCGCTACACTTTTCTCTGCTTCTTGTACATCCGCTTGCATATCACGTAAATATTGATCAGTCATCTTAACTGGATCTTCCGCTTTTTCAATTAACGAATACACATTTGACATTGTTAAATCTCTTAATCGTTTAAATACAGACATTTAAATTCCTCCTATGATATACCTCATATTTCAAATTCACTACTTGGAAAACTGAAAAATCTCCCTTTACAGTAAAGAATATTCATTTTACAGGCTATGTGTTTATTATAACAAAACTAATATGTCCTTACATGTTATTTCCAAAATACATCCATTATAATATGACATTCTATATACAATATTGTATTTCTAATATATTCTCATTATCCCTCTTTGAAATTAACTTACTTTTGCGCACTTTCACTAAATTACATAAGTGTAATGTTACTGTAAGCTAACTCGATAGTTACGTTTCCATATTTCTTATACACTAATACCAGAAGCAGCAAACAAGCTTCTCATCATTTCGGAACTAATACAAAAATGTATTTACTATAAAACATATAAAAGGAGAAATCATCATGAAAAAATTAGTAGGAATCGGATTAGCAGCAGCAATTTCATTTGGAGCATTATCAGGTTGTTCTTTATTAGGAGAGAAAGCGAACGGTTTTGTACTGTACGGCTCAGAAGAACAAGTTCAACAAATTACAGATAAAAACAAAAAAGAAGTGAAAGAAAAAGACTTCTATAAAATGAAAATGACAACATTAGATGGTAAAAAAGTTCTTGTAATGGATAAGAAAACTGGTGAAGAACTAGTGAAAAAAGAGTTACTTAGCAAAGTTGATGAAAAAGACAACACGAAACCACTTGATAAATTACCAGCTGTAACAACAGAACAAGGTGTATTATTCGCAAAAGAGAAAGTAGAAAATGCTACACTTGACGGAGCGAGATTAAAATATGAAGGCAACACAATTATCGGAAGTGGCCGTGCATATACAGATATGTATGCGATTGTTGATGACGCAACTTACAGCAATGTAAAAGGTGATGAAAAATCTGTAGGTGTATTAAAATTTGATAAAGACCCGAGTAAAGAATTCCCTGGTTACAAAGGCGTAGAAGCTTCTCAACTTGTAAAAATTAAAAAGTAAAACAAAAAAGCTTTGCGAAATTCGCAAAGCTTTTTTCTATTTATGAGCAACTTGTTCCATATCCGGACTACAAGTATTCGACTGACATGACTTATTTAAAGAACATGCTGCGCATTTTCCTTTTTTACTTCTCTTTACAAAATTAACTAACGTGTATGCTGCATAACCAAAAATGATAGCTCCAATTATAATATTGACCATCATCACAATACATCTCCTTCTAGAATCCGAGTAAGGATCCAACTTGGTATATAATGAGCGTTAATACATAAGCAACTACGAGTGGATAAACGACTGAAAAAATCGTCCATTTCGCTGATCCTGTTTCACGTTTAATAACAGCTACGGTCGCTAAACACGGAACATATAATAAAATAAAGAACATAAATGCATAAGCTGATAATGCTGTATAATGTGCTCCCATTACATTTCCAAGCACATCTTCTTTAACCGCATAAATAATTGCCATTGTAGAAACGACAACTTCTTTCGCTAAAAATCCTGTTAAAAGGGATGCCGCAGCTTGCCACGTTCCAAAGCCGAGCGGTGCAAATAATGGTGCGATAAATCCACCAATCATCGCTAAGTAGCTATCTCCCATATCAACGCCAAATCCTGATGGACCTGCATAGTTTAATAACCAAATAACAACCGAACCACCAAAGATGAATGTACCAGCTTTACGAACAAATCCCTTTCCTTTCTCCCACGTGCTCAGCCATAACGTTTTCGCTTGTGGCACACGATAAGGCGGTAGTTCAATTACGAAAATAGATTTTTCTGCTTTCAAAATCGTAAGAGACATAATTTTTGTAACGAGTAATGCCAGAACAATACCTGCGACATATAAAGAAAATACAACAGTCGCCTGACTATTAGGGAAGAATACGCCCGCAAATAATGCATATACAGGTAATCGTGCTGAACAAGACATAAACGGTGTTACTAAAATTGTAAGTAAGCGCTCTTTCTCCTGTTCAATCGTTCTCGCTGCCATAATACCTGGAACGTTACATCCAAAACCAATAATCATCGGAATAAAAGCTTTACCGTTTAAGCCAAAGAACTCCATAATTCTATCCATAACAACTGCAATTCGCGCCATATATCCTGAGTCTTCTAATAATGAAATGAAAAAGAATAGTGCAAAGATTTGTGGTACGAATACTAATACAGCACCAACACCGGCAATAATACCTTCTGTAACGAGTGCTTGAATAAAATCAGAAGCTCCAATACTTGTAAGTCCAGCCGTCACCCAATCCGTAAGCTGACCACCAAAAAACTCATCTAACATATCCGATAAAGGTGTACCAATCCACGTAAACGTAACCTGAAAAATAAAAAACATAACTGCTAAAAAGATTGGAAGTCCTAAAATTTTATGTGTAATTAATCTATCAATTTTTTCTGAAAAAGGAATTTTTCCTTCTTTCTCATGCTTCATAACATTTGTTTTTAACTTTTCAATATACGCTTCACGAGTTTTGTAAATGTGCTCTTCTAACGTACAATCAAGTTTTCCTTCTAAGCGAGATCGAATGGCTATGAGTTCCTTATAAATTGGTAATGCTTTCATTTCTTTTTCTACTACTTCGTTATTGCTTAAAAATTGAAGTGCTAACCATCTCGGATGCTCATAATTCGCTGTCTCTAAAAGAGCAATTACTTCTCCAATTCCTTCATCCATTTGTACACCATATGAAATAAGGAATGGCTTTTTCTCCTTTTTGTCATTTTCTTTAAGAGTCGCAAGTAGTTCTTCACAACCTTTTCCACTTCTTGCAACGACAGGAACGACTGTTACACCTAATAGTTCTGATAATCGTTTTACATCAATGACAATTCCTCTTTGCTTCGCCACATCAACCATATTTAAACCAATTGAGACCGGCTTACCAAATTCAAGTAATTGCAACGTTAAATGCATATTTCTCTCAAACTGCGAAGAATCTACGATATTTAACATATGATTAAATTCTTCTGTTAATAGAAAGTTTGTTACAACACCTTCATCACGTGAAACTGGATTTAAATCATACACACCTGGTAAATCAATTAATGTTCCTTGTCTATCTTTTAATTTACCAACCTTTTTTTCTACTGTTACACCGCTCCAGTTTCCTACGTATTCATAAGAACCAGTAAGTGCATTAAATAATGATGTCTTCCCTGTATTCGGATTCCCTAGCAAAGCTACCTTATTCACGCTAATTCCACCTTTATCATTTTCGCGTCACAATGACGAATACTAATTAACTGTCCACGACACTCCAATGTACAAGGACCTTTGAACATCGCTTTCTGTTTCAAGCGAAGTTCGCTTCCTTCCGCAAGACCGAAAGCAGCTAGTCTACGCTTTAATAGCTGATCTAAAGACTGAATACTTTTTACTAACACTTTCTCTCCAATTTTAATATCTACTAAGCTCATAACCTTCCCCCTCAGAAGAGAATGATAATTATTTTCAAAAAAATTATACCACACCCAATTTCTCTTGTACTATACCCTTTTGCTTCATATTTATTAACATTTCGCTACAATTCTATTTCAATTATTGTCATACAGCATTTGTTTGCCATTCTCATCCATTTCGCTTACAATAAACAATAGCAAATAAAGAATCTCGTTATCACTGGGGGAGCCATGTCGCTGAGAGGGAACACTTCGTTCCGACCCTTCGAACCTGTTAGTTAATGCTAACGCAGGGATTGTGCAAACGTCCGAAATACATACCTCATTTTTATTTACGTATTTCGTATCCTCCTATGATATCTATTCTTTTTTGTACAACTTGGATTTAGGGGGAGACAACATGCGTAACACCAATTTACAAGCGATGATCGAATCTGCTATTCTTGCAGCCTTCGCCTTGGTCATCGACATTTTACCACTTTCAATCAAAATATCAGCAACAGGCGGTTCCATTTCATTTGCTATGATTCCTATTTTTATTATCGCATACCGCTGGGGCTTCAAAATGGCTTTCTTAGGAGGCTTAATTTGGGGATTATTACAAATTGTCGTAGGCGATGCCATTATCGTCACACCAATTCAAGTATTAATTGAATACTTTGTTGCTTTCGCATTCATTGGATTTGCTGGTTTATTCTATCGTCCAATTCAAAAGGCGCTTTTAGCGTCAAATGAAAATAGCGAAGAACAATCAAATTTAGGTAGCCGTAAAGACAAACCTTCATCAAAACCAAACCAAGGAAAGAAAGTAATTGGATACATTATCGTCGCTACTTTTATCGGTAGTCTAGCTCGTTACTTCTGTCACTTTATCGCTGGTATCATTTTCTGGGGACAATATGCACCAAAAGGCCAATCGGCTTTCCTATATTCTTTAATATTTAACGGTAGTACAATGATTGGTTCCTATATTCTATGTACCGTTTTACTTATATTTTTATTTATCACTTCACCACGCTTATTCAAAAGCATCAGTGCTTATCAAATGAATACACAAAAAAAGGGCGCTTAATGAGCGCTCTTTTTTCATATCGTAATATCAATTAAAAATACAATAAATGCGCAAAAGAAAATAAATACCATTATACTTAGCCAATTGCTATGCACGGTTCATCGACTCCTTACATAACCTCATATTCTAAACAAATTATACTGATTAAAAATAAAGATTAGGTAAAGATAATATGAAAATAATTTAAAAAAACGTAGATCATATTTTCTACGCTTTTTTCGGTAAATAGAAATAAAATAACACACCATCTTCTGTATTTCCTGCCCCATATTCAGTATCATGTAGTTCTAAAATATTCTTTGAAATGGCAAGCCCAAGCCCCGTCCCACCTTGTGAACGCTGACGAGCTGTATCCACTCGATAAAAACGATCCCAAATTTTATCTAATTGTTCTTCTTCAATGTGAGTACCTTTATTTTCAATGCACACTTTTATACGATCCTTCTCATCTATTGTAGAAATAATAATATCTTCTTTATTTGGTGTATAACGTATGGCATTCGTAATGAAATTCACGATGACTTGTTCAATCCGGCCTTGATTTGCAATCACTTCAAATGAACATATATTTTTATGAACACGAAGCTCTTTTTTCTCTATTTCCACAGATAGATGTTCACATATGTCTTCAATTACTGTATCAATATAAAACGAATCCTTTTTCATTTTATATGTACCAGATTCAAATTTAGCTAACTCAAGCATATCCAAAATTAACGTATCCATTTTGTCTACTTCTCTCTCCATCGCCTGAAAATAATAATCCTTTTTATGCTCAGCTACCCCGTCTTTTAAAATAGAAATACAGCTTTTCATAATACTTAGCGGTGTTTTTAATTCATGTGAAACACCAGAAATGAATTCTTTTCGCGTCTTTTCTAACTTTCTTTCCTTTTCAATATCTTCTTCTAACTGCCCAATATGCGAATGGAGTTTATTTGATAGCACATTAATATTTTTCGATAAATCTCCAATTTCATCTTTTGAAGTAATGGGTATTTTTTCTGTAAAATCTAATTGTGCTATTTTCTTCGTCGTATCATTTATTTTTAATAATGGTTTTGCAATTTGTTTTGAATAATAAAACGAAGCTAAAAAAATAAGAACGACTACAAATGCAATGATATAGATGTAATAATCTTGCACCATTTGTACAGCTTCATCTACGGGCTGTAAAGAAGCCATCGCATAAATATATGTTACTGATCCATCTTTTTCTTTTATTGGTTTCATTAATAATTTATATTTTATATCATTCTTTTCATAGTCCATTGTCTTTGTTGAATACTCTATTTGATTACTCTCTTTTAGTAATACATCCGTTTGAAATTCTTTTATACTATCCAAAAATAAAGTATTTTTATAAATTGGATTCACAGGACCTTTTACATCTGGAAACTGTACTTTTGTAACAAACCCACCTATGTAAGCATCTGGTTCTTGGGCAGCTTGCTCCTGAACAGCAGGCTTCTTTTCCTTACTTACTTGTTCCTCAGCTGCTTTCTTTTTCTCCTCATCTAATTTACTCATTTTCTCCTTAAATGCTTTTTCTAACGGTTTATTAGATCCACTTAAATTCTGCTTAGATAACGAGAAAGAGAATGGAATAAAACTATCTCCTTTTTTCACTCCAGAAAAATAAATTCCTTGGCCTAGAAACTGATCTGATGATTTATTATCAATCTCTTCTATATTGACGAGATTGTATAAAGGAATTTTGAATATTTGTTGTCCAAAGCTCTTTTGTTGCCTACGATCTATCGTTACTTCAAAATAAAAATCATCTGCATGTTTTAAATTCCCGTTGTTATCTAATGTCGTAATCCACGTATTATTTTCTCTTAAAAAGTCTTGCTCAAGTTTCTGAATTCCTTCTACGTTTCCTGTGTAGTTTAAATAATTCTTCTCAAAGGAATTTAAATTTACTTTAATATCTTCCACTTTTCGATTCGCATAATATTGTTTAAAAAATATCGTTTGTCCAATAAATATCGTCGCTAAAATCAACATACATAATGCTGTTGTAAGAGTAAATAATTTTAGTACAATTCCTTTTCTCATATATTCCCCTCAAATTTATAACCAGTTCGTACTACAGTTGTAATATACTTTGCTTTCTCTCCTAATTTATTTCTTAAATTACGAATATGACTATTAACCGTTCGATCATCGCCAGCAAATTCATATCCCCAAATTCTTGAAATGAGTTGTTCTCGCGTTAAAACGATTCCTTGATTTTTCATGAAATACGCTAATATTTCAAATTCTGTATGCGTTAAATTAATATCAGTTCGATTTACCGTAACAGTGCGCGACGGAAAATGAACGTGAATATCGTGGATTGATAATGTATCATCTTCATTCTCTAAAAGTTGCTTTGTCACTTTTCTGCTTTCTAACAACCTTTTCGCTCTTGCTAATAAAATTGGCGGACTATACGGCTTCGTCACATAGTCATTTGCCCCAAGTTCAAAACCAAGTAACGTATCGTCTTCATCTACGCGCGCCGTCAGCATAATAATAGGCACCTCAGACGTCTTCCTAATTCTTCGGCAAACAGACCATCCATCGAGTTCTGGCAACATAATATCTAAAATAACCAAATCAACCTCTTCTTCTTCAAATACAACTAAAGCCTCTTTCCCGTCCCTCGCTTCAAACACTACATATTGTTCACTTAAAAAATAATCTTTTAATATTTCACGTAATATGTCTTCATCTTCAACAATTAAAATGTTTTTTGACATAACTGATATATCCCCCTCCTGCTTTCAAAAACTATAATTTCATTTTGAATAACTGCCAGTTAACTTCGCCTCGATAATATATCTATCTGGTGCATCCCCTATATAATCAAATGGGTAACAAGTTGTCAGTGTTAATATCGGTTCTTCTTTTTTTATAATAACAGTACGATCATCCGCATGAGTAATCCATGTTTTTTGAATTTCATATGTGTACGTTTTATTATCATACTCTAAAACAAGGGTATCCTTTTCTTTCAACTCCCCTAAATCTGTAAATACAGTATCTCGATGTCCACTCAGTACAGTATGTCCCCCTCCAGATGGGGTTGTCGTTAAATTACTAACGAACATACCCACTCCTTTTTTCAAAGTCGTATCATCCGCTCCCCAATATATAGAAAACTTCTTCTTTATTTTTGGTATGTTTAACATCGCTACCTTTTCTCCTTCTTTATGTTCTGTTTGAGAAGAAGGCACTTGAGAAGTTACAGGTGTTTCACGAGAAAGTTGAGTATATTGTATATTTTTAAGACTCTTTATTTCTTCTGCCGTTAATTGCCCGGCAGAGCTTCTTCCTTTATACCATTCCACAGCATAATAGGATCCCATGAATAGCCCTATAGCCATCAATATGATACCGATATAATTGAGTAACTTCATTCTTCATTCCTCCATGCCAAAAATGGTAGGAGTAACCTACCATTTTTAATATATGAAATTATCCTATTCTTTATAGGAAAATATTTTATTTACGCTTTAATCTTATTGCGACGATTCAAACCAAATAATGTACCTACCGCTACAAGACATGCACTTAATCCCATCATTGCTACATTATTTGATGCTGTATTTGGTAATTTTTCACCTTGTACAACTGGCTTTGCTTCTTCTTTTTTAGCTACTTCATTCTTTTGCTCGGCTTTTATCGCTGCTTCTTTTTTGGCCATATCGTTTTTTAACTGTTCTTGCGCTATTCTCTTTTTCTCTTCTTCACTTTTTTTCTCAGCTTTTATTGCTTCTTCTTTTTTAGCCATATCATTTTTTTCTTGTACTTGTGTCGCTTGCTTTTTCTCTACTTCACTTTTTTGCTGTTCCTTAATTGCTTCTTCTTTTTTAGCTTTATCTTGTTGCACTTGCGCTTCTTCCTTTGTTACTGTTCCAGTATCTGCACTCGCTACTGAAGAATATCCTACTGCTAAAAGTGCCATTGCACAAATTGGTAATAGTCTCTTTTTCATTTTCATTCTCTCCTTATATTTTATTCACATCAACTCGCATCGGATGTATTACTAGAATAAGCAAGAGATATAAATATAAGATGCAGATGAAATATATTTCATTTAAAGATTTCATTGTAGAAAAAGAAAAAAACATCGCAATATGTACGATGTTTTTTCGGGTGTGTGTCTCAATTATTTACATGTTACTTTCGCGTGATTTGGAAGTAGAACGGGCCGGAGCGATAACTAATTGTCTCGGCTCAGTTTTCTTGAAGTGATTTTTGACGTTACACTTACGACGTTGAACAACCCACGCTTTAATAGGGTTTGTTAAAATAATCTTTTGCTCTTCGTTAGGGGTCTCTTCTTCAAACCTACAACTCTCGCTCCATTTATTCCATTTCATTGTAAATTTAGAAGAAGAATGATCATCTTCACGATCAAACAAGTGCAAAAAATCCATTTTTCCATCTAGCATTACGGTGTTACTAGTCGCTAAAAAAGAAAAGGTCGTCCAACGTTTCTCCATGCCCTCCTACTCCTTTTTCACATATAGAGTGCCTAAAACTTAATTTACCTAAAATATGCTTGCCTTTTACCTTACACCCATAGTTTATCCAAAATGCTATTATGCAACTATCGATTTGCCTTACAACTACCTTACATTTTTGTAAGAAACAAAAAAACCTTCACTCTATATAATGAAGGTTTCTTACTTTTTATCTATATGATCTCTCATATCATCAAGTCCAGCTTCTTTTAGCTGCGACATCATACCGTGCGAAATTGCTCCTAACACTAAAGTCATTCCAATTAATGAAATACGAATCGCAGGTACATCAATTACGTAAGCCAACAGGCCAAGAACAATTGTTAAAAGTAATGCTTTTATAAATGTTACACTTGTGTACTGTTTCTTCTTCATCATATTCACCCTTTATGGAAGCGTTTTCTTAATACAC
The DNA here is from genome assembly GCF_050312695.1 of Bacillus sp. AF62. Classification (NCBI taxonomy): domain Bacteria; kingdom Bacillati; phylum Bacillota; class Bacilli; order Caryophanales; family Bacillaceae; genus Bacillus; species Bacillus sp. AF62. The sequence continues at coordinate 80,016 of NZ_JBNPJZ010000089.1, forward strand.
TTAGTATATCATATCATCAGATGATTTTGGCGTTATCTTTGTAAAAAATTACTATCTCCTTTGACTTTTTCTATTCTATCCTTTACAGTCGAAATGTTCGCAAGTTTTACACTGTAGGAGGATTACAATGAATATTAAAATAAAAGACACTTTAATTTCTGAAGAACAATTACAAGCAAAAGTTAAAGAATTAGCACTTCAAATCGAACGTGATTTTGAAGGAGAAGAAATCGTAGTTATCGCAGTATTAAAAGGTTCATTCGTATTTGCTGCTGATTTAATTCGTCACATCAAAAATGATGTAACAATTGACTTTATTTCTGCATCTAGCTACGGAAATCAAACAGAAACAACAGGAAAAGTGAAACTACTAAAAGATATCGACGTAAACATTACTGGGAAAAACGTAATTGTTGTAGAAGATATTATCGATTCTGGTTTAACACTTCATTTTCTAAAAGACCACTTCTTTATGCATAAACCAAAGGCACTCAAGTTCTGTACATTACTTGATAAGCCAGAACGTCGTAAAGTAGACTTAACAGCTGAGTATGTTGGCTTCCAAATTCCAGACGAATTCATCGTTGGATACGGTATCGACTGTGCGGAAAAATATCGTAACTTACCATTCATTGCTTCAGTTGTAACGGAATAATCGTATAACTTAAAAAATCGATAGTACATAAAATGGTACATAAAATGTATATCGGCGATTTTCAAAATATATCGACCGTAACTCAAATTATATCGGCGATTTTTTAAATATATCGACTTACCGACAATAACTGACAATGTTAGCACCCAATTAATAGGGAGAAGCTGTTCTAAAATACATGGGAACAGCTCCTTTCTTTCCATTTACAAACTACAGGGAGAGATGAAATATGACAAAGAAAAAATTTGAAAAAGTACTCCTCATCGTAAATCCGAAAGCTGGTCAAGGTGACTTACATACAAATTTAACGAAAATCGTACCACCTCTTGCCGCAGCTTTTCCTGATCTACATATCCTTCATACGAAAAAACAAGGTGATGCAACAAAATATTGCCAAGAGTTTGCTAGTAAAGTAGATTTAATTATCGTCTTTGGTGGTGATGGAACAGTATTTGAATGCACAAATGGCTTAGCACCTCTCGAAACTAGACCTACACTTGCAATCATTCCAGGTGGAACTTGCAATGACTTCTCTCGCACACTTGGTGTTCCGCAAAACATTGCAGAAGCAGCAAAACTTATCACAAAGGAACACGTAAAACCAGTTGACGTTGCAAAAGCAAATGAACAACATTTCTTAAACTTCTGGGGCATTGGACTCGTATCTGAAGTATCAAACAATATCGATGCAGAAGAAAAAGCAAAGCTTGGTAAAATCGGTTACTATTTAAGCACAATTCGAACTGTAAAAAATGCTGAAACATTCCCGGTAAAAATTACTTATGACGGACAAGTATATGAAGACGAAGCTGTCCTTGTCATGGTTGGAAATGGTGAATATCTTGGTGGTATTCCATCCTTTATTCCGAACGTAAAATGTGATGATGGAACACTTGATATTTTCGTAGTCAAATCAACAGGTATTCAAGCATTTAAAGATTACATCGGAAAGAAACTATTTGAAGACTCAAATGAAAATGACATCTTCCACGTAAAAGCGAAATCCATTCATATTGAAACGAAAGAAGAAAAAGAAGTAGATACAGATGGAGAAAGCTCGCTTCATACACCTTGTCACATTGAATTATTACCAGGACACTTTACGATGATTTATAATCCTGCGGTTGTATAATCAACACTTTATTATACTTTAATAATTACTAAACTTCGTATTTTTGCGAAAAATACAGTATAATTAATAAGTAAAAGGTTGTTAACAAAAAACGTTAACAACCTTTTTATTTTTTAAAAAAACTTTTCACTTTAGAGGAGCGATCACATGTATTGGAGAAAAAATGATAAGCCTGTAGAAGATCCCGAAGCAATAGCTGTATGGGAATGTACGGCAGAAGACTGCCTTGGATGGATGCGTAAAAATTTTTCATTAGAAGAAGAACCAAAATGTCCATTATGCAAAAATGATATGAATAGTAGCGAGCGTTTATTACAAAAGCTCTAATTCCTACTTTTCTCCACTTTAATTATTAAAATAAAGGATTATCTTTCTCCTTATCTACAAGATGTATTTCCTATATGTGAATCGAAAGAAAATAGATAATAGCGTAGAACATTGAAACAGAAAAGAGATGGTTTTGCCATCTCTTTTCTGTTTCAAATTACCCTTATCAAACCCTAGTTATGCACACCTAATTTTAACTAATAAAAACGAAAGACCTTATTACCATTTTTATTTACTAACAATCCTAAAATAAGAACGAACCGTCAACAAATAATAACCAATATAAATAACACTATACACACCGATGCTAATTAGTAACGGAAATGCAATTTCATACGGAAGTACTGTCGCTAATCCTGTTAGCGCAAATAAAGTGTGTAATATACCAACTACTAAAGGAATGAAGAAAATAAATCTCATTTGTTTTGCGATCGCTTTTTTCATTTCTTTTTTCGTGACACCTAGTTTTCGAAGAACGCTGTAACGCTCACGATCTGCATGTGCTTCTGTTAATTGTTTGAAATAAATAATAGACCCTGTTGCGAGCAAAAATACAAGCCCTAAGAACATACCACTAAACATCATTAAACCTGATATTTCAATACCATCACGGAAAATAGTATAGAAATCACTGAATTGTTCTTTACCTTCTGTATCTTCTTCCGGTATTAATTTCTTTAGTTTTTCTGTTAATACTTTACTATTTCTTTCATCTTTCACATCAATATTTTTCACAGTATGAGCTCCAATTGTCTTCTTCGCTTGCTCATACACTTCATCCGGAACGACAACTAGAAGTTCATATAAGTTTGTAATGTTTTTTGCTTGTACATCTTTCACTTGTACTGGTGCTACTTCTCCAATTTGAAATATAGCTTTTCGATTTTTATATACGCCGCTATCCCTCTTACCTTCACTGTACATACCATCAAATGCATACAATTCGTTGTTTTTTAAAGAAACGGTTTCTTCATTTAAATATTTTGCAATTTTATTAAATGATGACTGTGCGATAATTTCAGTTGTTCTTGAATGTAAACCATCTTTATTTGAAATATCATCCCCGTATTCACCTATCACTTTTACCGTCTCTAACTCATATTGATGAATGACTTCATTCTTTCCTTCTTTTAAAATCTCACTCACTTTACGATCCAATTCCATATCTGCCTTTTCATATGAATAACTAACTGGCTTATATTTTTTTGCTTGCATATATGTGTTGTAATACATTGTTACAGAAGTGCCAACTGCCGTTAACGTTACTGCGCTTAATACTGCAATTGTTGCTAACGATTTTGCATTTCCTTTAATGCGGTATAGTAACTGAGATGTCGTTACAATTTTCATTCCGTTATAAAATGAAGATTTTTTATTTCGCACTCTTTTTAATACAAAAACAGTAAAGAATTTAAATAATAAATACGTTCCAAGTACCGTGGCCAATAAAATATAAAGTGCAAGTGGCATAAATTTATCGCTGCTCACATTTTTAATAGCCGTTACTGACAAGAAATAACCCGAACCAATTAATAATAAAGAAATGATAGCCATTATTTTTGAACCTTTTGGCATGACTTCGCCTTCGTTATCTGCACGGAATAGCTCGATTAACTTAAATTGATAAATAACACGGTATCCTTTAAATGATGTATATAAAATAATGAAACAAAAAATAACTGCTGTATCTATAATCGCTCCAATTGGCACTTCAAAATGAACATTTACATGTAGCTCTAACATATTTAAAAGTAGCTTTAGGAATCCTTTTGAAAGTAAACTACCAATTACAATTCCGATTACTAACGATGATAAACCCATTAACATATTTTCATAAAAAAGCATTTTACCTATTTCTTTTTTTCGAATACCAAGTAAAGAATAAAGACCTATTTCTTTCTTACGCTTTCGTGTAAAGAAACCATTCGAATATATAATAAATATCGCAACGAAAATAATGAGCATTACACTCGCAAGCTGGAATCCTCGTCCAATATTATCTCCAGCTTCGCTTATTTGTGAATTGTATTGCAGCGCCTTAAACGTAAAATAAATGACGATGCTAAAAATCATGGAAGCAAAGTATATAAAATAATCTTTAAAATTCCGTTTTATATTCCGAAGCGCGATGCTAGACAAGCTCATTTGTAGCACCTCCAGAAATTGAAGACATCATATCAATAATTTGTTGGAAGAACTGTTTACGTGTCATCTCTTTACGATGTAATTCTTTATACAACTTTCCGTCTTTAATAAATACAACGCGTTTACAATAACTTGCTGCAAATGCATCATGCGTTACCATTAAAATCGTTACACGATCTTTTTCATTTAATGTCTTCATACTTTCTAATAAATCTGTCGCTGACTTCGAATCAAGCGCACCCGTTGGCTCATCTCCAAAAATCATACTTGGATTTGTTACAATCGCTCTTGATGCTGCACATCGTTGTTTTTGCCCACCTGACGCTTCATACGGATATTGATTTAAAATATGATTTATTCCAAACTTCTTCGCAATTTCCTCAACGCGAGCTTCTACTTCTTTCGCCTTCACTTTGGATAAGGCCAGCGGCAAAGCGATATTTTCTCGTACTGTTAACGTATCTAATAAGTTATAATCTTGAAAAATAAACCCTAAATGATTACGTCGGAATAACGCCAATTCATCATCATTCATCTTCACAATATCTTTTCCATCAATTAAGATCTCACCCTTCGAAGCTGTATCAATGGTAGAAAGTACATTCAAAAGTGTCGTCTTACCAGAACCAGATGGTCCCATAATACCGACAAACTCTCCTTCTTTCACCTGCAAATGAATATCTTTCAACGCTTCAAACGTATTCCCACCTGTATCATATATTTTCGAAATTCCTTTCGCCTCTAACATTGTTTTCACCTATTTGTACCTCCTGTTATGATTCTTGCTGTTCTCTTTAAGCAACAGAATTCAGTATAGATACATTTTCTTAACAAATAGTGATGGGGTTTCTTAATATTTTCTTAAAAAGAAAAATCCAAAATCATAAGAATTGATTTTGGATTTAATATAGTTAAAATATTAAATTACATTTCGAACAAAAAGGAGCAGAATTCCCTTTTCTAATTTTCGTATCACATTTTGGACAATATACATATCGTTCTTCTATTTTTTGGCGTTCTATCATATGTAAAGATACTATCCTCATACTACACATAATCCCAATTAATATGAGACTAACAATGAGTAGCATCACTCTCACTCCTCCCTCTCTATTTTACCATAAAATAACAAACCCGATTCTCTCATCAAGAATCGGGTTTATACTTACAATCCTAATTTTCCCTTCGCACCGTCAGGAATTTTATCTATCGTTACTTGCACTTTATCATGTAAAAACTTTCCTCTTGTAAGCACATGCCAGTACGAACCTTTTTGTAATTCACCTACTCCATCAATCGTTACTTCTTTTTCTTTCCCATCCTTATCGTAAGCTTTCACCTTATATTCACGGCCTTTATTTCCGCCTAACTCTTTTCCATCATTATCAATAATTGCGTAATGATTCTCTATATCAAGGAATGGGTTCATCTGATCTAATAGCTTACTCCCACTTAATAAATATGCCGCTCCTGCGACGATAACAATCATTGCTCCCAAAATAAATCTTTTCATCTATATTCCGCCTTTCATTATGTTTTTATTTATGACATTTCTAAGTATAGGGCGTATTTCTTAATAAAAACTCGTACGGTTTCTTAACTTTTTCTTAATGTAACAGGGCTTTGCATCCGAACTTCAATAAATGAATCCATATTAATAATAAAAGGAGGCTTTCGCCTCCTTTATTTACTCATCACTGTATTTCTTTTTTGTCTATATAAATAAAACACACTCACAATCAATACAATACTTCCGCCAAAATACAAACCATACTCTATCGCAACTGCTACAATTCTTTCAATATGTTGTCCAAATAAAGAACCTAGCACAAAGTAAACGAGTGTCCAAACAAATCCTGTCGTATAAGAATACAAAGCATACGTCTTAAATGACATGTTATTCATTCCAACTAAATACGGCACGATATGTCTTACAACTGGTATGAAATAGCTTGTAACTAACGCGTACTGTCCGTATTTATCAACCATTTCTTGTGATTTTATTAAATACTTCGCTTTTTTCTTTTTCATCAATTTATGGAGTACCTTCGTGCCAAATACCTTCCCTAATATATATCCTAAAGAAAGCCCTGATACAACACCTAAATATGTTAATACAAATGAAGGAACAACACTTAATATACCTACTGAAGATACGAAACCACCACTCATAACAATCATTTCATCTGGAATTGGCATACCGATAATACCTAACCATAAACAGAAAAATAATGCCCAATAACCGTATTGCTCGATATAGGATAATAATTCATGTAATTCCATTATGCATACGCTCTCCTTAGTTCTTTTTTGCAACTAAAGACGTAGGCTGGCGGGAAATTGAGCCATACTTTTTCTAGTGTAATTTCAGGGAAGAAATGCTGTATAAACCCTTTTTTCACAAGTGAATATTGAAATGTAATGAATTCACCATTCTCATGTATCGCTTCCATCGCATTATTTAAAATGCGCTTTGAAACTTCTTCTGGTAAAGAAGTGAAAGGCAACCCTGATAAAACGTAATCAATGCATTCTATATTGAGCTCCTCCATATACTTCTTTATATTTTCAGCTGAACCGTGTACAACAATGACATTCTGCTCATCTTTAAACTTTCTTTTTAATTCTTTGAAAAATACTTCATTAATTTCAATAAGAAGAAATATTGTTTCCTTCTTTTTTCTCTTCATAATCTCTTTCGTAAAAACCCCTGTGCCAGGCCCTAACTCTACAATACATTTCGCTTTATTAAATAAAATCAATTACATCGACCATTTTCTTTGCTAATATTTTTGAACTTGGCGCAATTGCACCAGTATGTTTTGGATGCTTTATAAATTCATGTAAAAATGTAATGAGCTGCATGTAAACCTCTCCTCATTCGTTCGATAGTTTTTAACTTGTGTCTAAGTATAACTATCGTTTCTTAATAAAAATTGAGGAAGTTTCTTAAGATTTTATGAAGAATAAAAAAAACAGCTATCGCGTGTAGCGATAGCTGCCCCTTATTACTTCGCACTCACGATCTTATAATAAGAACGAACCGTTAAGAAGTAATATCCAATATAAATCGCGCCGTATACTCCAATACTAATGAGAAGCGGAATCATAATTTCAAATGGTAGTATGTTCCCTAAACCTTTTAATGCAAACAAGCTGTGCAGGATTCCGATTACTAACGGAATCGCAAAGATAAAGCTTACTTGTTTTGCAATAGCTTTTTTCATTTCTTGTTTTGTGACCCCTATTTTGTGAAGTACAACATAACGCTCACGATCAGCATTTGCTTCTGTTAATTGTTTAAAGTAAATGATAGAACCTGTTGCTAGTAAGAATACAAGCCCTAAGAACATTCCAATAAACATCATTAATCCTGTTCCTTCAAGCCCCATATGGAAACCAGTATAGAAATCTCTAAATGATAACACCATTTCTGATTCACCAGCTGGCATCACTTTTGTTAATTTTTCCGTTAACACTTTACTGTTTTTCTCATCTTTCACATCAATATTTTTTACAATACGTGTTCCAAATGCTTGTTTCGCTTGTTCATACATTTCATCTGAAACGACAACAACTAATTCACCTAAATTTGTAATCGCAACGTCATTTGCACCTTGGATTTTTAACTGCTTCGTTTCGTTCCCAATTTGGAATACTGCTTTGTTTCCTTTATATTGTGGACTAAACTCATGTCCTTCAATATACGAACTATCATATATAAATGCTTCATCAGCAGCTACATTCACTGTTTCTGCGTCGATTTTCTTAGCAAGCTTATTAAATTCAGATTGAGACATAAATTGATATTTCTCTGAGATACTGTAGTTCATATTAAAGATGAAATCAACTTTATCTCCTTCAAACTTCCCTTTTACAGGAACTGTCTCAATTTCAAATTGCTCTTGGATCGGGTGATTTTTCTTCTCTTCTGCAAAAATCGCATTTACTTTCTTATCTAATTCTGCATCTTTCTTCTCATAAGAATAGCTATATGGTGCTACTGCTTTTGATTGCGTAAATGTGTTGTAATACATCGTAGCTGACGTACCAACCGCTGTTAATGTTACCGCGCTTAAAATAGAAATTGTAGCAAGTGACTTTGCATTTCCTTTAATACGATATAGTAGCTGTGACGTCGTTACCATATTCATACCGTTATAAAACGATGATTTATTCGTTCTTGCACGTTTCAATACAAATACTGTAAAGAACATAAATAGTAAGTACGTACCTAATACTGTTGCCAGTAAAATATAAAGTGCAACTGCCATAAAGTCTGCATATTTAACTGCCTTCATGAACATTAATGCTAAGAAATAACCTGAACCGATTAAGACAACTGAAATTAATGCCATAATGACAGATCCTTTTGGCATTGCTTCTCCTTCACGTTCTGCGCGGAAAAGTTCAATTAGCTTAAAGCGATAAATTAAACGATATCCTTGAAGTGATGTATATAAAATGATCACAAAGAAAATAAGTGCTGTATCAATAATGGCAGCCATCGGCACTTCAAAATGAACGTTTAAATTTAATCCCATCATGCTTACTAGCAGTTCAAGGAATAATTTTGAAAGAACACTACCAATCGCAATACCGATAATTAAAGACATTAATCCCATTAACATATTTTCATAAAAGAGCATTTTACCAATTTGTCTTTTACGGATACCTAATAACGAATATAAGCCAACTTCTTTTTTACGTTTACGTGTAAAAAATCCGTTCGAATATATAATAAACACTGCTACGAAAATGATAAGCATCACACTGGAAACTTGGAACGCTCCGCTAATTTTTTTTGAAGCTTCTGCTGCTTTTTCCATTTGTGAATTATATTGCAGTGCTTTAAATGTAAAATAAATAACGATACTAAAAATCATAGATGCGAAATATACAAAGTAGTCTTTAAAGTTCCGCTGTATGTTGCGGAGGGCAATGCTAGATAAGGTCATCAGCCATACCTCCAGAAATAGAAGACATTACGTCAACAATTTTTTGGAAGAACTGTTTACGCGTCGATTCACCGCGGTGCAATTCTTTATATAGTTCACCATCTTTAATGAAAATAACTCGTTTACAATAACTTGCTGCAAATGCATCATGCGTTACCATTAAAATTGTTGAGTTATCATATTCGTTTAACGACTTCATACTTTCAAGTAAATCTGTTGCAGATTTAGAATCAAGCGCTCCAGTTGGCTCGTCTCCGAAAATCATACTTGGATTCGTAACAATCGCACGTGATGCTGCGCAGCGCTGCTTCTGTCCACCAGATACTTGATATGGGAACTGACTTAAAATATGATCAATACCGAATTTCTTTGAGATTTCAAGAACGCGGCGATCAATCTCACTCGCTTTCACCTTTGATAACGCAAGTGGTAAAGCGATATTCTCTTTCACCGTTAACGTATCTAATAAGTTATAATCTTGGAAAATGAAACCTAAATGATCGCGGCGGAATAACGCTAACTTATCGTCATTCATTTTTACGATATCTTTTCCATCAATTAAAATTTCACCGTTCGTCGCATTATCAATTGTAGAAAGAACGTTTAGTAGAGTCGTCTTACCAGAACCAGAAGGTCCCATAATTCCAACGAACTCACCTTCTTTTACTTGTAAGTTAATACCTTTTAACGCTGCAAATTTATTACCACCCGTGTCATATACTTTTTCAATATTTTTTGCTTCTAGCACTGTTTTCATCTCGACATCCCTCATTTCATCTATTCTCTATTTTCAACTATATACACTCTCTACTCTTGCCACTATCGATGTTTCTTACACAAACATGACAGTTATGTAAGGCACATAAGTAAAGAAATCAAAAAGTTAACGTAATGAATTAAAGTACTTTGTTACTATAACATTGGGATATCATACCATCCATTCATTCTCCTTACAGGAACATTACAATTTTGTAAGGTAAAAAATGCACCTACAAAGTTGTGCACGAAATGTCGGATGGAGCTATTTCGTTCCTGCTATTCTATGTACAGAGGAGGTCATAATATGGATTCACTTAAAAATATGAATGCTGCAATGCAGTATATCGAAAACAACCTTACACATGAAATTGATTTTAAAGAAGTCGCAAAAATAGCTTACTGCTCCGAATATCATTTCAAGAGAATGTTTTCTTTTTTAGCTGGCATATCACTATCAGAATATATTCGCTGTAGACGTCTTACTCTCGCTGCCTTTGAACTAAAAAACAACAATGTAAAAGTCATTGATATCGCTATAAAATATGGATACAACTCACCAGATTCATTCGCTCGTGCATTTCAAAACTTGCACGGTATAACACCTTCAGAGGCCCGAAATAGTAGCCATTCTTTGAAGGCTTATTCACCAATGACCTTCCAATTATCCATTCTAGGAGGAAATGAAATGAACTATCGAATTGAAGAAAAAGAGCCCTTTCGAATTATAGGTATTACAAAACGAGTACCAATCGTTTTTAACGGTGTAAATGAAGAAATTGCTTCTATGTGGAAAAGTTTAAACCCAGAGTCTATTCAAACATTAAAGTCCCTTTCAAACATTGAACCTAATGGAATTATTAGTGCTTCTACTAATTTTTCTGAAGGAAGAATGGAGGAAAAAGGAGAACTTGATCACTATATTGGAGTAGCCACAACAAAGGATTATCCAGAGCAATTCGCGCAACTTGAAGTCGCAGCTTCAACATGGGCTATATTCGAAGCTGTCGGTCCATTTCCTGATGCACTACAAAATGTATGGGGGCGCATTTATTCTGAATGGTTCCCTTCTTCGAACTATGAACTAGCGGAAGGACCGGAAGTATTGTGGAATGAACAGAAAGACATATCTTCTCCAAACTTTAAAAGTGAAATTTGGATACCGGTTTTGAAGAAGTGATAAAAAAACAAAGCTGCTCTTCCCTAAAAGGAAAAGCAGCTTTATTTACATTTTCAACTCTTCTTTATAAATACTATATGACTTTATTGTTGATACGATAATACATATTAATATGATTCCAATCCCCATAAAAATATTAAATGGATCTGGAAGCAAAGCCCCGGCATATATACAAAGTGAACCTATTACAAATACCCTCGAAGCAAATCTATGTGTTTTTCTCCAAACTACAGGATTTTCTAATGTCCAGTCCATTCGAATGCCTACTAACCCGTTCGGCTTCGTTTGTTGCATGTAATTACCTAGTACAAGAAACAATGTTCCAAGTCCAAAATTAAATGCAATTGAGCCCGATGCAATATAATTAGACGCTGCTAATAGTGCAAATATGTTACATCCAAATCCGATAAAGAGAATGGCATAATTAATCGCTGAAAGAACTTTGGATTGCTGTGTAGACTTATCTTTTATGAATCCAAAAACTAGCCATATCATATAGAGCACTACCATACTACCTATCGAGAATGAACTTGCTTCTATTTTAGAAAAATATCCATCTACTACTCCTGCTGCATTATAATGGCGTGGAATTTGTTCTGGTAAATATGGCCATACAATATACCATCCAATTGCAATGCCAATAATTAAACTCCATGGTAATACGTGTCTTTTCATCCTCTCTCCCCCATAATTTTTTATTAGGCCCCTATTTCTTTTTTATAAGCAACATAAGAATATCCCATCGTTAATCCTACTGCACCAATAATAATTCCAACCATTACGAAAGATTTCCACGCCACTGGTGCAAAAACACTTAAAATCATAATGATCCCCAATGCAACAAACACCTTTCCGCTAAAACGGTGCGTTTTTCTCCACACTTCTTCGTTACTTAATGTCCACGGTGTTTTTATACCTACAAAGTAGTTTGGTTTACATTGTGGTAAATAGTTTCCGATGACTATAAATAAAATACCCACTAATAATTCCGGCACGCGATTAATGAATAAATTGTATCCTAATCCACTTGTAATAATATCTATATTCCCTACAAATAGTAGCAGTAGTATCCCGTTATTCATCATCATAAAAGCTTTAGAAAACTTCTCGTAGTTCGCTTTCTTTGGATCAATCTTTGGTAACACGTTTAGAAAAATATATAAAACAATCATAATTCCAACCATAGAAAGCATTCCATACGATTTAGAAGAATATCCATCTACTTTACCGCCGCTCCAATGCGTTGCAATTGTATCCGGTAAATGTGGCCAAGCAAACGCCCAAGCTAAACAAGTTATAACAATTAATAAGATTGCAAAAAGATGCTTTTTCATTTCCCCTCTTCCCCCTTATTCGTAAATGTAAACACCCAAGTCAATAAATCTTGAAAGACCGTTGTATTTAAAGAGTACACAACGAATTGCCCTTTCTTTTCATCTTGAATAAGTTCAGCATTTTTAAGTGCGCTTAAGTGGTGTGAAATACTGGGTTTTGTCATATTAAAATGTTCAGCAATCTCACCAGCGGTTAGATCACCTTCTTTTAATAAGTCTAAAATTTTTCGCCTTGTTGGATCTGCTAATGCTTTGAATGCTTGATTCAATGTCTTTCTTCCTTTCGATAATTAGACATTTAGATATTTATCTAAATGTTAAAATGATTACCGTTATTTGTCAATTGTATCCAGCGCCCTTTTTACTTTTCTCACTTTTAACCTATACTGTTTACTAGCTTATCTTTCAACATAATGAAAAGACTTGAAACACATGATACACTATAGCTACAATTGTTTTTTTGAGGAGGAATATACATATGTATAAAATTTTAATCGTTGAAGACGATCCAAATATTTCATCATTACTGCAATCTCACATTCAGAAGTACGGTTATGAGGCTGTGGTAGCGGAGAATTTCGATGATATTATGGAATCGTTTAACGCTGTGAAACCACATCTTGTTTTACTTGATGTAAACTTACCGAAATTCGATGGTTTCTACTGGTGCCGTCAAATTCGTCATGAATCTACTTGTCCAATTATTTTCATTTCAGCTCGTGCTGGTGAGATGGAACAAATTATGGCAATTGAAAGCGGTGCGGATGATTACATTACAAAACCGTTCCACTACGATGTTGTAATGGCGAAAATTAAAGGACAATTACGTCGTATTTACGGTGATTATGCACCAAATATTTCTGAACGTATCGTTGAAGTAGAAGGTTTAAAACTATTCCCAGAACGTCCTGAAATTCACTTCGGATCTGAACAAGTTCTTTTAACGAAGAAAGAAGCTATTTTAGCTGAAATGTTATTATCTAAATTCCCTCGTACAGCGAGCCGTGAAGATTTATTAGCTGCGCTTTGGGATGACGAGAGCTTCGTTGAAGAAAATACATTAAACGTAAACATTACGCGTCTTCGTAAAAAGTTTAATGAGCTTGGCATTGAGAACTCTATTGAAACAGTACGTGGACTTGGATATCGCTTTAACGCAACTTGGAGTGAATAAGCATGAAGCTATTTTTACGTGATCATTTTGCATTTTTCCTACTGTACGTTTTAAACTTCGGTATCATTTTCGTTCTTTATGATGCAGTAGATGGATTTCAAAACAATAAATTTTACTTCGTCGTTTTAAGTTTATATTTATTTATTTGTTTCCTCGCTTACCGTTACGTTCGCAATCGTAGAATGTACCATAGATTAAGTGAGCAACCAGAAAAAATGGAAGATGCGTTTATTGAAAGAGCGACTGCTCCGATGCCTCACGGTGTCAATGAACTCGTGCGTACGCAGTACCGCCTCTTCCAAAAAGAACTACAATCGTATGAAGTAAAACAACAAGAACATCAATTATTCATTAACCATTGGGTACATCAAATGAAGACACCTGTTTCTGTTATGCAGCTTATGGTGCTAGAAATGGAAGACGAGCATTTAATTCCAAAGTTTAAAAAAGAATTAGAGCGTCTAAACCAAGGACTTGATATGGCTTTATACATGGCTAGGTTAAATAACTTCCATGAAGATTTCCATGTCGAGACGATTTCATTAAAAGATACGGTAACAAAAAATATTAACGGATTAAAAGAACTATTCATTCGTAATGGTGTCTTCCCTGTTTTAGAAGTCCATTCTGATTTAAAAGTTGCTTCTGATGCGAAATGGCTAAAATTTATCATCTATCAGTTAATGACAAATGCTGTTCGTTACTCTGGGGAACGCGGAAAGAAAGTATTCTTATCTGCTTACCGAAACGGAAAAGATATTATTTTAGAAGTTCGCGATGAAGGTGTTGGTATTCCGCAAGAAGATATTCGAAGAGTATTTGAACCATTTTACACTGGGAAAAACGGTCGCGCATTCGGAGAATCTACTGGTATGGGACTTTATATTGTAAGTAAAATTTGTGATTATTTAGGTCACTCTGTCAAACTAGATTCTGAAGTTGGTAAAGGAACGACGATTAAAATCATCTTCCACAACGCTGCAAATAATCAAGCAGAACATACGGAGAAGGTGACCGAAGCATGATCGTAACATATGCAAGCAAAATGTATGAGAACTCACTCTCATACATTTTTTGCAATACAATTACTTCTATATCTTCTAGCCGGAGGTATAATCTATGACATTTTGGCAATTTGCATTTAAAAACGTCACGCGCAACTCAAGAGCTTATTTTGCTTACTTTGTAAGTAGCTCCTTTTCCATTGCTGTGTTCTTTTCGTTTGCTGTTTACTTATTCCATCCGAAATTACAAAACTTTGACATGACCTATGAAATTTCAGCATTAATGATATTTTCAGAAGTAGTAATTGTATTTTTCTCTTTCTTCTTTTTACTATATTCCATTGGTACTTTTTTAAAAGTTAGAAAAAAACAATTTGGTATTTTGACCATTTTAGGAATATCGAGAAAACAATTACATCGTCTTATTTTTATGGAGAATATGTTAATCGGGATTTTATCTATCTTTTTCGGCATGCAGTTTGGAGTTGTTTTTTCTCAATTTTTCTTATTAGTAACAGCCAAACTTACGCATGTTCCAGGAATATATTTATACGGGCCTACTAACGCGTTTATTTTAACAACCATTGTTTTCCTTAGTCTTTTTATCATTGTATCTGCATTCACACCAATGCTTATTCGTACAAAAAAAGCAGTACACCTTTTAAAAACAAATGGTGGAAAACAAAAAGAAAGAAAACCATCCATACTTGTTTCATTATTTGGTGCGATTTGTTTATTTGGTGGTTATGCGTTCGCTGGAAATCCTAAATATTTCGTATCAGTAAGCCCGCAAATCGGTGTTATATATATGGTTTCAAGTATTTTCGTTATCCCAACGCTTGTTACAATTGGAACATATTTCTTCTTTTCACAAATTAGTTTCTTACTTATTTATATTTTAAAGAAAAGAAGGAAGTTTTATATGAAACGGATTAATATGCTTTGGATTTCGGATTTAGCAAGCCGTATTCGAACGAATATTAATATGCTGTTTATTGTAGCGATGCTATCTACAATTGCTTTCACAATGATTACGTTTCTATATGGATTCGGGAAATTTATTAAGCTAGAGGTGAATAGAACTTCTCCTTTTCCAATTTCTTATTTTTCTTATGATGCGAACCCTTTTGTTACAGAGCATTTAAATTGGCTTGAGCAACAATTACAAAAAGAGCATTTCCCCTATCAAAAAATAAAAGCTGATATATATGAAACACCACTAAAAGAAGATAAAGATATAGCTATTTATAATGACGTATACGCAATTAAGCAAAGTGACTATAACAAACTTGCAGATTCTTTACGAATGAAACAACTATTTATGGATGATAACGAAGCATATGTGCTAACAGGGACATCTTATAACACCATATTCAACGAATTTGAGCAAAGCTACAAAAGAGATTACATTACACTCTCTAGTACAAATACGAAATTACGAGTGAAAGGCTATGAGCATGTGAATGCAATTCCATCTGGCTTTTCATATCAAACGATAGTTTTGCCTGATGTTATCGTAAATAACTTACCTAGCACCGTAAAGCATATATCAGCATACAATTACAAAATTCAAAACTGGGAACAGACATATGAAATTGCTGATAATTTTATAGAAAAAGTGCAAAAAGATCGAAATAAATCCCAGTATGAAGGACCTCTTATTCGTTCCTTTGAATCAGCAGGATCGTTATACAAAATAACATCAGGCAGTGCTGCATTTTTCCTAATTGGGACATTTTTAGGAGTTATTTTCTTCATTGGAGCTGGTAGCGTTCTTTACTTTAGAATGTATACGGATTTGACGAACGAACAAGAGAAATATATAACGATTTCTAAAATCGGTGTAACAGATACAGAGATGAAACGATCTGCAACCATTCAACTTAGTATTTTATTTTTCATTCCGTACATTATGGCATCCATTCATACAATGTTCGCAACAAAAATGCTACAAGATGTAATTGGTTTATCTCTGTTCAAAGAGGTTTCAGCCGTTCTTATTATTTTTGGATTCGTTGAAATTGTATTTTTCATATTCATTCGTTCACTTTATATGCAAAAATTATCACAATACACGAGTGGACAAAATATTTAAAACAAACTTGATGAAAAGAGTATTTCTTATGCTCTTCTCATCTTCACCCTATCAGGAGGTTCAGGTGAATGACATTTTGGCAGTTTGCATTTAAAAACGTGACGCGGAACGCCAGAGCTTATTTCGCCTATTTTGTAAGCAGTGCGTTCTCCATTGCAATCTTTTTCTCATTTGCAGTTTATTTATTTCATCCTAAATTGCATATGACAGACGTGAATTATTCTCTGAACATATTAATGACAATTTCAGAAGTTGTCATTGTGTTCTTTTCATTTTTCTTTTTACTGTATTCAATCGGGACCTTTTTAAAAGTACGAAAAAAACAGTTCGGGATTTTAACAGTACTTGGCATATCTCAAAAACAATTAAAGCGACTCATATTTATAGAAAATATGTTAATTGGTGCTCTTTCTATATTTTTTGGCATTCAACTTAGAGTTGTCTTTTCACAGTTCTTTTTATTAGTTACCGCCAAAATTACACACGTACCTGGTTTATATTTATATCCGCCTACAAGTGCTATCGTTTTAACTATCATCATCTTTCTTGGGCTCTTCATTCTCGTATCATCTTTTACACCGATGCTCATTCGTACGAGAAAAGCCGTACGTCTTTTAAAAGAAGGAACACAACAAAAAGAAAGAAAAGCATCCGTGCTCATCTCTCTATTTGGTGCGACGTGTTTAATATGTGGATATGCGTTAGCCGCAAATCCGTTGTATTTTATGTCGCTAGGTGACATCATTGGGCTTTTATATGCCGTCTCTAGTATATTTGTCATCCCATCGCTTATTGCAGCTGGAACATACTTTTTCTTTTCACAAATTAGTTTTTTACTTATTCGTATTTTAAAAACGCGAAGAACGTTTTATATGAAACGAATTAATATGCTTTGGATTTCGGATTTAGCAGCGCGCATTCGGACAAACATTAACATGCTCTTTATTGTAGCGATGCTATCAACACTCGCTTTTACAATGATTACATTCTTATACGGTTTTGGGAAATTTACAAAGTTTGATGCAATTAGACAGAACCCTTTCCCGTTTACGTATTTATCGCATACTGAAAATACATTAGCTGATGAACATTTAAACTGGTTAGAGCAGAAATTTAATGAAGAGCACTTTACTTATACAAAATTTAAAACGGATATATATGAGGTATCTTCAGCTGAAGATAACACGCAGCTCTATTACGCAATTAAACAAAGTGACTATAATGTACTTGCTAAAGCATTAAATTGGGAAAAACTCACGGTAAATAAGAATGAATCTTATATTCTTATGAAAGACTTAGATGATCAAGTTATTGGAACACTTCACAATGAAGAAAAGAAAAATACTCTTACACTTACTCAAAACAATTTACAACTACAAGTGAAAGAATATAAAAGTTATAGCCCATTCCCAAACAGCTTAATATACCAATTACTCATACTATCTGATGAAAATGTAGAATCCTTATCCACAGTTTCCAAACAAATGAGTGTATATAACTTCAAAGTTACAGATTGGGAAAAAGCACATAATATCGGTTCATCGTTTATAACAAAAATTGATAACGATAATGCAGCAATTCAAGCAGAGCATCCACCTTTCCATGCAAGTGAAGCGAGCGATTCCCTATATAAGACAAAACTAAATGTCGCTTCGTTCTTCTTAATTGGTACTTTCTTAGGTGTTATCTTCTTTATCGGTGCTGGTAGTGTTCTTTACTTCCGAATGTATACAGATTTAACAAATGAGCAAGAAAAATATATAACGATTACGAAAATTGGCTTAACTGAAACTGAAATGAAACGTTCAGCGACAATTCAGCTTGCGATTCTTTTCTTCGTGCCTTACATCATGGCGTCAATCCATACGATGTTTGCGACAAAGATGCTACAAGAAGTTTTACATCTCTCGTTCTTCGCTGAGATTACAGTCGTACTGTTGATTTTTGGAACAGTTGAAATTTTATTTTTCCTTTTAATTCGTTCCTTTTATATGCAAAAATTATCACAACATATTAAGTTTTAAAAGTAGAAAGGTGATTACTATGGAAGAAGTATTACACATAAAAAACGTCTCAAAAGTATATGAGGGAAAAGTCCCTCATACTGCTTTAAAAAATATAAATTTACACGTAGATAAAGGGGAATTCGTTGCCATTATGGGTCCATCTGGTAGCGGGAAATCTACATTTTTAAACGTTATTTCTACAATTGATTCTCCTACTTCTGGTGACGTCGTTATTAACGGAAAAAAACCACACACATTTCGTAGAGAGAAGTTAGCTATTTTCCGCCGCCAAGAGTTAGGATTTGTTTTCCAAAACTTTAACCTACTAGATACACTAACAATCGGTGAAAATATCGTACTACCTTTAACATTAGATAATGTTCCATTAAAAGAAATGGATGAAAAGCTTGATAACATTTCAAAAAAGCTTGGAATTGATCATATTTTGGACAAACGTATTTTTGAAGTTTCTGGAGGACAAGCACAGCGTACTGCAGTAGCACGTGCTGTTATTCATCACCCTTCTCTCTTACTAGCCGATGAACCGACAGGGAACCTGGATTCAAAAGCCGCTATTGATGTAATGGAGTTATTTACGAAATTAAACAAAGAAGAAGATGCAACGATTTTAATGGTTACGCACGATCCGTTTGCAGCAAGTTATTGTAACCGTGTTATTTTCATTAAAGATGGAGAGCTTTACAATGAACTGCACCGCGGATTATATCGCGAGAAGTTTTATCAAGAAATATTAGATGTTCTAGCCTTATTAGGAGGAAGACGTGGATGACGTTTTGGCAATTCGCATTTAAAAATGTCTCACGTAATTCAAAAGCATATTTCGCCTACTTTGTAAGTAGTGCGTTTTCTATCATGGTTTTCTTTTCATTTACTGTATACGCGTATCATCCACGCTTACAGAGTGTACAAAGCTTTCAAGAACGTGATCCTCTAATGAATTTAGCTAGTACAGCACAGCTTGTGATTGTTATGTTCTCGTTCTTCTTTCTCTTATATTCAATTGGAACATTTTTAAATGTGCGGAAGCAGCAATTCGGGATACTCACTATTCTTGGCATCTCACAGAGACAATTAAAAAGATTGTTATTTACCGAAAACATGATAATTGGGATATTATCCATCTTTATCGGCATTCAAGGTGGACTTGTATTTTCTAACTTTTTCTTATTAGTCACTTCGAAATTAACAAACGCGAAAGGTCTCTATTTATATTGGCCAACAGAAGCGATTATCGTTACAACCGTAACGTTTATCATTTTATTTTTAATCGTTTCTACATTTACACCAATGTTTATTCGTACTCGAAAAACAACGAAGCTTATTAAGGGTGTTAACAAAGAGAAGAGCGAAAAAAAACCATCTATACTCATTTCACTATTTGCTTTAACTTGTTTAGGACTATGTTATTATATTGCCGGTTATCCGCAAGGCTACATAACGGAAAAAAATGCACAAAATGGATCTGTATTCTTAATTATGCTATCTATTTTACCGCTTGTAGTGATTGGGACGTATTTATTTTTTTCACAAACATTTCTTCTCTTTATCTATATTTTAAAGAAACGAAGAAAGTTTTACTTAAAACAAATAAATATGTTATGGATTTCAGATTTAGTTTCTCGTACACGCAGTAATATTAATGTACTCTTTATTGTTTCTATGCTATCTGCACTTGCATTTACAATTATTATCGGGTTATTTGCTGCAAACAATAATACGAAAGCACCCATACTAGAACGATATCCAATACCATTCACCTATACATCAGAAGGTGTTAATGCATTTGAACAAAAGCATATTACTACGATTGAAACTGAACTTACAAATGCTAATTTTCAATATGACAAATATAAGTTTACCGTTTTAAAAGATACAGCTTCAAAAGAATCAATTGCCATTATGAAAATGAGTGATTATAACGCAATAGCACAGCAATTAAACAGACCAAAAATCACTCTCGATTCTTCACAAGTTTATAATATTTCTCGCTATTCACCAGCGTTATTAAATCTAGTGTCTAACCCATTTGCGAAGCAGAACACAATTACACTTGGCTCTAATAAAAAGGAATTTCAAATTAAAGGTTTTATTAATAGAGGAATTGAGCCTCCCTTTGCATTACCTCACTTAATTGTGATGCAAGATGAAGTAATTGAAAATATGATTCCTCATATTGAAACAATTACAGTCTATAACTACTTCGTGGAAAATTGGGAAAATGCAATTGTCCCAACAAAAAATATATTAAAAAGCTTAGATCATGATGCAGAAATTTTGTATGAAGCACATAAAAATGAAGAAAATTTCATTAAACCATTTTATATTTATACAGCTACGGATGAACTCGTTCATAGTAAAGGAAATGCAGTCGCTCAATTCTTTATTTGGGCATTTCTCGGCTTTATTTTCTTTATCGGAGCAGCTAGTGTTTTATATTTCCGTATGTATAATGACTTAACAACTGAAAGACAAAAGTATATTACGATTACAAAGCTTGGCTTAACTGAATCAGAAATGTTTCGCTCTGCAACGATTCAATTAGGAATTTTATTTTTCGTTCCTTACATCGTTGCTGGTGTTCACACATTATTTGCGGTTAAGTTTTTACAAAGCATGTTTTCTTTCTCCTTATTAAAAGAGACATGTATCGTACTCACCTTTTTCGGGATTATCGAGATCATTTTCTTCTTCTTAATCCGTTCTCTGTACATTAATAAATTATCACAGCATATAAAAATATGAATAAAATAGCCTTGTGCAATATGCACAAGGCTATTTTCAATAGTTTTTAATAATTAGCAGCAATATCCGCCGTAGCCGCCAGCATAACCGCCATAACCACCATAGCCACAACCGCCGCCTCCGCCGAAGCAGCTAGCACCGATGATAATTAATAAAATAAACAATACGATTAGAAGCGCAAAACCGCCTCCGCAACCATGTCTGCGGTTACAATCATCATGTCTGTGTTCACACTTTTCGCTCATTACCCTATTCCTCCTTTAGTATCATTCATAACAAGTTCACCTTGCTCTAAATGAGGGGATTCCATTTATATTATGTTTTCAGGGCGAATAGGAAGCTTGGCTTACCTAAAAACGGGCTTGTTTTAGGAATTGGGCTTTATTAAAAAGCGAATGAGCCTTATCCAGATGTAAGCATAAAACATTTGACATACTCTTAATTTCTTACTAATATTTAATTGAACGATCAATCAATTTTTTGATTATACATTTAAATCATATAAATTAGGAGTTGGATAGCGTGACTGATTCTTTTATTGCAGAGGCTAGGCGTGAACAAATTATTCTTGCATGTATTGATACATTAGAAGAGGTTGGATATAACAACTTAAGCTTAACGAAGGTAGCAAAAAAAGCTAAGATTAGCACCGGACTTATTTCTTATCATTTTAACGATAAGCTTTACCTTATGAATCGCACATTACAATTTTTAGTTGCCAAACAACATGAATTTATTAGTAATCGAGTACTATTAGCTCAATCTGAAATAAATAAACTAGAGGCTTTTATTGAAGCACACTTGGCTTATCAAGAAACTCATTACAAAAATAATATTGCCTTAATTGAGATTGTCTTTAATGCAAGAAATGAAGAGAACGTTCCTTATTACAGAATCGAAGACGACGAAGAGGAGGATGCTCTTAGAACGATGTTATTAGATATTTTGAAGACTGGTCAACAAAATGGCGTGTTTTCCGATTCTTTCCAAACCGACACATTAGCTTCATTTATTTTAGGAGCAATCGAAGAAAGAATGCTGAAGGCAAATTCATCTATATCCATAGAAAATTACTCAGATGAGCTCATAAAAATGGTGAAGAAACTCACTGTTTAAATATGCCTTGATTAAAAAAATATATATGAAAGGATGAACTACACATGAAAAAGGCATCTGTCATTGGATTAGGTTTTTTAGAAAAATTACTTGCTATAGTAAGCCCAATCCTTTTAGGCATTATTGGATATTTTTCACCTAAATTAATAGAGATTATAAAAAGGATTCCTCTCTTTTCTGATTCAAAAATTATAGAACTTTTAAATTTTATTAACCCCTTCTGGCTTCCTATTATCCTCATGCTAATTGGTGTTTTTGCAGGAATTTTATTTTCTTTAATTATTTATAGTGACGCTTTAAAGATGAACATTACTTCGGAAAGCATTCACGTGAATAAGGACGATCAAAAGAAACAAATCACCAGATCAAATGTAAAAGCCGTTTTTGTAGATAAGCGTCAAGTGGTTATCATTGATCAAGAAGAGCGAGAATGGTTACGTGAAACATCTGACATTAACCCAAGCAAAATTAAAGATACTTTCTTAATGCACGGCTTCCCCTGGGTGGAACAAGATCCTTATAAACATGAGTATAGCTTATGGAAATTAGAGGATGAGCGATTTAATAAAAGCATAAATACTATTTTGTATGAAAGACGAAATGCCCTTCGAGAAGGAAACTCGAAAAAAAAGAAGCATTTACGCAAAGATTTGAATGAGCTAGGAGTCTTTGTCAAAGACGATGGAGAAGATCAGTATGTCCGTTCCATTAAGTAATAGAAAGCACAAAAAACGAATAAACCCTACAGAGGAAATGTAATTTCTCTGTAGGGTTTATTCGTTTAAATCTGACCTCCTCTCCTAAAGAAACATATTCAACAAAAGGGCAAAACCGAATGCAATAAATGATAACAATGTCTCGAGTACCGTCCACGTTTTAAACGTTTCCTTCACCGTCAAACCTAAATACTCTTTTACAAGCCAGAACCCTGCATCATTTACGTGAGAAAACATTAATGAACCTGCACCGGTTGCAATAACGAGAAGCTCTAAATTCACACCAGACATGTGCTGAATAACTGGTGAAACAATCCCTGCTGCTGTCGTTAATGCTACTGTAGCTGAACCTGTTGCAATTCGAATTAAACCAGCTACCATGAAAGCTAATACGATTGGTGATAACGAAATATGTTCTGCCATTTGTGCAATAGCTGTTCCAACGCCGCTTTCAATTAATATTTGTTTAAATCCACCGCCTGCACCAATTATTAAAATAATAGAACCGACAGGCAATAAACTTTCATCTGTTAATTTTTTAATCATCTTTTTATTAATACCTTGTTTGATACCAAGTAAATAAAATGCTGCGAAACATGAAATAAGTAAGGCGATTACTGGACTTCCTATAAACACGAAAAATTCAGTTAATTTTTTCGGTAATGAAATATATGGTGCAACTACTGATAAAATCATCAATACAACTGGTAATAAAATAATAAAGAATGAAACTTTACGACTTGGCAAATCAGTTGATACTGTCGTAACTCGAACAAGCTCCGGTTCATTTTCAGGTATAACCCTCTTATGTACCCACTTTGCAAATATTGGGCCTGCTATAATAGCCGTCGGTAACGCGATAATTAATGAATATAAAAGTACCTTTCCTAAGTTCGCGTTATAAATACCGATTGCAGTCATGGCACCTGGATGCGGAGGTACTAGCCCATGTACGATAGATAATCCCGCAATAACAGGTAAAGCAATTAATAATATGTTTTGCTTCGTTGTTTTTCGAATTGAAATTACAAGTGGTAATAAAATAACAATCCCTACTTCAAAAAAGACGGGAATCCCTATAACAAAACCTGCAAATAACATAGCCCAAGGTAATTTTTTTACGCCGAAAAATCGAATAAAGAAATCTGCAACTTGCATGCCTGCTCCTGAATCAGACATCATTTTCCCGAGTATAGTTCCAAGTGCCAAAATACCAACTAAATGACCTAGTACACTACCAACACCAGTTTCATAGGCAGCCACTATTTTCGTTAAGTTCAGTCCAGACATAATAGCTAAAAACAAACTCGCAACTGTTAAACTAATAAATGCATGCCATTTCCACCATGATACCCCTAAAATAACAATTGTGATCGCAAGTAACGTGACGATTAATAAGTATATATCCATCTCTCATTCTCCTTACTTTTATCCCGATTGGTGTGGGCTAATAATTAGTGGGTGATGCCCTCCTCCACTAATTAAAGTTTTACTTTATAAAAAAAGAGGGGACATCCCCTCTTTTTTATACGTCATAATTCACTACATAATGCTGCATTTCTGTATTGTAGTAGCCTTCGCTATATTCAATTACTTCGCCAACTTCATCATAAGAATAGCGCATACGTTTTAATAACGCTGTTCCCTCTTTTTCACCTAGCGCTTCTGCAACGAAATTAGGTGCAAGCCCAACCGCGAATTCATCTCTGAAGTTTTCTAAATGTATACCTCGGTCCTCAACTAAATCGTAAAGCGATTGTAAATCAAAGTCCGATAAATCTGTACTCGCCATTCGAGCTGAGAAATAGTGCGTATAATGAATATACGGCGTATCATTTAACATATATAGGCGCTCGATACGAAAACTCTCTTTACCGAATAATCGAAACGGCACTGTTCCTTCCTCATTATGAACGATTTCTGCTTTTAATAATTTCTTTTGTACTTTATATCCTTCTTCCACTAACACTTCTGTAAATTTCTTACCCTTTGACAGTTTTGTCGCAGAAGTATTACGAATCACTTTCGTTCCTTTGCCGCTCTTCTTTTCCAAATATCCTTCTTGAGCGAGTTCTTTAATCGCATTACGCACTGTAATCTTACTAACTTTGAACTCTTCTTCTAATTGCGGTTCTGAAGGAATATTCGTATGAATCGCATATACGCCATGCAATATTCGATCACGAATAATATTTTTTATTTGTAAATATAATGGTCCTTTTTTCCTCGTTACGTTCACTGTTACACCCACTACCTTTCTACATCACCTACTGATGCCGTCATCGCCCGAAGTATATCTTTCTCTGATGACATTGGCGTATCACCGACGATTGTATGTGCTAGCATTCCAGCTGCTGACGCAAATGAAACAGCTTTCTCTGGTGCAAGCTCTTTTATCTCGCCATGAATAATTCCGCTCGTATAAGCATCTCCAGCACCTATTCTATCATATACAGAAAACGTAAGTGTTTTTGCAAAAGTTAACGAACCATCTTTACATATAAACCCGCGAAGCGAATGTGTATTATCACTGTTAATAGAGCGATGAGTACCAGCGATTGTAGCGATATGATACGTTTCAGCTACCTTTGGAATAAGATCCAGCAGCTGCGCTTCTCGCTCCGTCTCTTCTGTTTTCATTCCAAGAACGAACATCGCATCTTTTTCGTTCATCATAACGATATCAGCAAGCCCCAGCATTTCTTCATAATGCGGTTTTGCCTGTTCATATCCGTCTTCTCCCCAAAGTGATGGACGATAATTGCAATCAAAAACGACGGTTCCTCCGTTTTCTTTAACTGCTCTCGCTAAAGACTTCATATGATGGCGTACAGTATCATTCATCGCAAGTGTAATACCGCAAAAATGAACGATATCAATCTCCTTAGCAATTTCTTCAAATTGGTACATCTCTTCAGATGCCGTATTGAAGCTACTTTCTAATCGATTCGAATATGTAACGCGGCTTGCACGTGCACCGAATCCATTTTCTAAAAAATACATACCTACATATTTACCGCCTCCTGAAACAAGAGAAGTTTGAATCCCTAACTTTTGAATGTAAGATACAGCCGCATCTCCAACCGAATTTTCCGGTAAAGTTGAAATAAGAAGCCCTTCATGCCCTAAGTGAGAAAGTGCCGCTACAACGTTCACACCTGTACCTGAAAATGAGTAATTTAACGTGTTAGCTTGCGACAACAATTCATATCCAGGTACTTGCAGGCGCATCATTACTTCGCCGAACGCTGCAATTTTCTTACGCATATTGATCAACTAGCTTTTTCACGACTGCTAATAATTCACGCACATCTTCTACTTTCGTGTTACCAGTTTCTTTATCAATAATAGAAGAGTACACGTGCGGGATAACTTGCTCTACATTTGCCTCAAGCGCAATACGTACAATTGTTTCGAAGTTTTCTTTATCAATTCCGCCTGTTGGCTCTAATGCGAATCCTTCTTCCGCACAAGCTTTCGCAACTGCGCGATATTCTTCTTCATGGGCTAGCCCTTTCATCGGGAAGTACTTCAATGAATTTCCGCCCATATCACGTACAAGTGCAATCGCTGTTTTAATTGGAACGATTGCTTTTTCTTCTCCAGCCGCACTAATTGGGCCAGTAGAAATATTTACGTAACCTACTTTTCCTGTTGGCGATACTAAACTATTAATCCAGCTATCTTTTTCGCCAAGATTTGCACGTGTCGCTCCAACTGAAGGAAACACTTGGTTAATATGGCTACCAGGATAATGCTTCGCAATTTCAGCCACAACTGCCGCTTGGCGATTATCTCCTGCGCCTAGTCCGATTGATACAGCGTCATCAATTTCTTTTCCATATGCTTTCATAGCTGTAACAGCTTCTTCTACTGTTGGATAGTCTTTTGATAACACTCCCACTACTACATAACCTTCTGCTGCTTCAAAAATATCTTTCGCATTTTCTATATTGTTTGCCAATACATTTAATGCTACGCGGCCTTTATAAAAACGTTTTTGAATGTTTGTCATTTTAGTTTCCCCCTACAATTTCTCTCATTTTTTCTTCAATTACATGTATGTCATCACCTTGAAGTGGACGTGGATCGATATCAAAGAACCCTTGTCTTACTCCGTAATCACGTGTGTAAATTGCAATTTCCCCGTCGCGTAATGCAGCCACAACGTCTTTTGCCGATTTATTTAACTCTTTTTCGTTAATATGAATACGTGCTCTAAAGATTGCTCTTCCAGCTTCATCTTGAACGATCGTTACATTTACACCATTTAATTCTTTTAGCGGCATAAGTACTTGTAGCAATTCTTTTTCTTGCTCGCTCTTATCTTCTTTTACTCCGTACTCATCAAGCGCTTGAAGTAAGCCAAATGTTGTTTCTTTCCCAACCTTCATACTTCTTCCAATGCAATGTAATTGCACTTTCAGCCACTCAATATATTTTCGTTTCCCGCCAACAATACCAGAAGTAGGTCCTTCAATCGCCTTTGAACCGCTATAAATAGCAAGATCTGAATACTTCACATATTTTTGAATGTCTTCTTCAGCTGCTGCATCCACGATAAGCGGTACGTTATTTCGCTGCGCAACTTCCCATGCTTCTTCAACAGAAATCATATTTTTTTGCACTGCATGATGTGATTTCACATACAGAATCGCTGCTGTATTTTCACCAATTGCATCTTCAATATGCTCTGCTTTCCCTTCATTTGCATAGCCAACTTCTACAAGTTTACCGCCGCCTAAGTAAATCATCGTTTCAACAGGAGCACCGTATTGAACGTTATGACCTTTTAACATAATCACTTCGTTTTTCGCGATTACTTCTTGATGAAGTCTTTCACTTTTACGGCGATTTCCTTCTGTAACGATACCAGCGATAGAAAGCGCAATTCCGCTCGATGCTGAATTCACAACGACCGCTGCCTCTGAATCTAGAATTCTCGCAATATGGTCTCCTGCTTTATCTACTAAATCAGCAATTTCCACATAATTTTGTCCACCATGTTTCATCGCATCCATTACTGTATCTGTAGGAGCAGATACACCTAAAATACTCATTCTACCGCTCGCATTAATTACTCTTTTTAATCCGTACTTAGCATTCAATGAATGACCCATTAATTACAACCCCTTTCGTATCAATCCTTCTTTCAGCAATGCGCTGATCCCCTTCTGAATCAATTAACGTAACCTTCTCATCTTTAACCGTAAATAAAGTTAAGTTTGCAATATCGCCTTCTTGAATACGGCCAAGCTCTGGTTTCTTAAGCCACTCTGCCGCATTTTTCGTAACCGCATCAATCACTTCTTCTAGCGGATAACCTAAGTAAAGGAATTTCGAAAGAACGTGAGCCATACTATACACTGGACCATGTATACGATTCTTCCGGTAAATATCCGTACTAATTGTATTAAAGGCAATATCGTGACACTTCGCCGCTTCTGCTACTTTAAAAGAAAAGCTAGCATTACCGTGACCAACATCTAAATGCACGCCGCGATTCACCGCATCTAACAACACAGGTAGCGGTTTCCCTTCTTCATCAAATAAATTATTTTCTTTCCCGTTTAAATAATGTGTAATCACATCATCTTTTTCTAAAAGAGGTACAACTTCCTCTATACGTGGAGGCGCTGAACCGATATGTACCATAATCGGTAATGATGTTTCTCGAGATAAAGCGCGCGCTACATGCAGCGGTTCAATTCCACTATCACAAACGACACTTTTACTCATTCTCGCCTTTAACCCAACGATTACATCTTTATACTTTTCTACTGCTTCTATCGCTTTCTCTTTATCTATCCATTCCATATTGGATAATTCATCAATTCGTTTCAAACCGATGCGAGAAATATTTAAAAAGGCAAATAAATTTGTCTTTGCCTGCTCTCTACTTTTTACTAAATCTGCAATGCGATCAGCACCGCAACTACCCGCATCAACAATTGTCGTTACCCCTTGCTTAACGCCAATTTCATCTACCTCATCGCCATACGGATCAAACTCTGGAAAAGCGTGAACATGCAAATCAATCCAGCCACTCGATACGTAAGTACCAGAGTAATCAAGAACCTTTCCACCCTCGCCAGCACCAGCTTTCGTCACCTGTGCGATTTTGTTATTTTCAATTACAATGTCAATCTCTTCCCCGTTCACACGTTTCACATTACGTAGTACGAATCGTTCTGTCATTGTATTTCCACCCTTTTCTATAAGAAGCCATAAGAATACGCTTACATTAAAGTTTCATTTTATATCTCTTTCACACGTTTAGCGTAACACAAAAAAAGGGAGAAGTAAATATAACGTTATAATGTTTAAAAATACATAAAAAGATGCTCCTCCAAAATGCTAATAGTATAGGAAATTATATCAACGATTTTTTGAATATATCTATCATAACTTACAATATGAGGGTGTTGCAAAACTAAAATAAATATGCAATGTTATGAATCAGAAAAACTAGCTGAACATGCAATAGATAGCG
>NZ_JBNPJZ010000152.1:0-1217 GCF_050312695.1 Bacillus sp. AF62
ATCAGTGGGTGAAATATGACTCGTCTTATGTGAAGCTTGAAACGAAAAGTAAGGCGGATTCTTTCATTGTAGGAAAGTGTGTAATCTCTAAGGTTGATAATCTACGATTCTATCATTCGCCATCATGGCAGGATAAAGATGTGGCTGGTACTGTAGATGAAGGGGAAGGATTCATAATGGATAAAAAAGTAAGTTTGAATGGTTTTTCACAATATAGGGTGCATAATAGTAAAGGGAAGACGTATTATGTAACAGCAAATTCAGTCTATGTACACGTAGGGTGATACGGTTAGAATGAAGTGTGAGGAAAATGAACATAGAAGGGCCCATTGCAATAAGGAAACAATGGGCTTTGGATTTAGAAGCTTGAAGTGGATAAGATGATTGATTAGGCAGTCATGTGACTTACTAAGATTAAAGTAATTTCTAAAGTTATGTTATGGAATCAACGACGTTTTCCACAACCGCAGCCGGATTTCTTTGTATATCCTGCCGGTGGTGTGGAAGAAATATTTTGGTTGGTTATAGTAGTCGACGCAGTAGTTGAAGTTACATGATTATTTTGTTGTATTATTTTTGATTTCTTTATCATAATTAAACCTCCGGGTCTTTTTTTAATAAACATAATTACTTTTACTTAAATAGATATATTTTATTTAAACACTTTTTATCAAAAAACAGGTGCAAAAATACTTGCACCTGCTTGAAAATATTGGCTATTGATTATTATTCATGCTTGTATTGCTATTCGTATTGGAAGTCGTATTTCCATCTGAACTTTGGTCATCTGTAGGAAGAGGAGCTTCCACAAGCGCAATATGATCGACTAGGAATTCGCCATCTTCTGAGGCAATTTCAACTGTTACTTTATTTGTTTCAAATGTGACTCCTTGACGGTGTGAAGTTGTAAAATTCGCAAACTTATGCGGGTGTGTTTCCACATATTCTCCTTCTTCACCATGTTGAAGGGAAACCGTTCCTTCTCCTTGTGCATGGAAAACTAACTGATATTCTTTATCTGAATCAAAATTTTCTATTTCAATGGTTTGTGAAACGCTAGAAGACCAATCTGGAAGACGTAATATGCGTCTACCGTCTTCTAATATCGCATGATGTGCATCGCCTTCTATCGTCCAATTTGCTGCATCTGTTGTGAAATGACCATTATGCAGAATTGTACTTCCTTCGAGTTGCGTATACGCACGATCTAATGCTTC
>NZ_JBNPJZ010000201.1:0-1214 GCF_050312695.1 Bacillus sp. AF62
GGAACTCCAGGAACAGATGGAGTAACGGGTCCAACAGGAGCAACCGGAACTCCAGGAACAGATGGAGTAACGGGTCCAACGGGCCATACGGGTCCAGTAGAGATAAATAGTTTGCAGGTTAAATCTGGATCTGGCACAGTTAGTGCAGAGATGTCTTGGACGACAGTAGCGGGAGGAAATAATGGTGGTTCAGCTATCAGCCTAAATAATGATAATAAAGGTTTTACTTTAGCACCGAATAAAACTTACTATATAGTAATAAATATGGCAGGGAGTGCATCACCACAACCAGTTGTGCAATTTATGTTAGATAATAACCTTGTGGATGACGTTGGAGGAGCAAGTTTAACAACAGCACAAGCATTTGGAGCGAGTGTAGTATTTAAAACAGGCCCTAGTTCTAGTACGTTTGTAGTAAAAATGCAACATGCATTTACCAGTAGTGGTGCACATATGTCAATACTCGCAATGGGGTAATTGCATAAGTAATGCGGAAGAATCAAAACAATATGGTGTTGTTAGTATGTTTAAAAAGTGTATCCTCTTCCTCTCATTCTCGAATACGTTGCTTCAGTTCATTTGTTTTTTGCTATCAGAACGAAACATTCATTTCTGTATAATCTGGTGCTAATTTTTATCTTTTTCAACCAACAGTAGAGAGTATCCAATGAAGTTCTTCATTCTTGAGCAACAGCCTTTCCTGGTTGTGAAAAGTGATTTGGTGTTTAAGTCCTTTTTAGTAGCGTTTACTTGCCTAGATCAGAACAAGGTAATCGATAAAATCTGAGAAAGGGGGAAACGTCCTCTTTACGCATATATAGCTATTTAATACCTCCTATTTCTTTAGCTTTATAATACACACTTGGTACAAAAGAGCTATCCATTGTCTTTGCGGATGACTCTTTTGTTCCAGTGTCTTCTAACCAATTGTAAAAAATAATTGGTGTTTTTGTGTTATGTATATTAGAAGAGCCTGTATGATGTTTTTTAGGCATCCTAGATAACTTGATATTATCGCTGTAAACTTTCGTAAATAATGCTTGTACACTGTCTGTAAGAATACCATTGTTTTTTAAGAACCTATCAATTTTACTTAGCGCGTTGAATGCAAGGTGAAATAAGCTTTTATCACAATTACTACCCACACGTAATCCAATAATCGATGCGTTTGCTTTTAAAGTAGGATGATACGTTCCACCTTTGATTGTATGGTA
>NZ_JBNPJZ010000202.1:0-1188 GCF_050312695.1 Bacillus sp. AF62
GCAGAAAAGGCCATTCGAAAGAAGAAAAAGCATGGGCTAGATGCCTTTGAAAAAGAAGAAATTCGCGCATTAAATAAGCGGTTTGCCAAAAATGAAGTCGCATTTCAAGTATCTGTTTCATTCGCAAGTGACTATTATCCTGGTGTACCTGTTATCAAGAACTTAGGACATATGGTGGCAAGTATTATGGCTGATGTGAATGAGCTGAGATATAGACGGTTTAGACGCAGTATGCCAGCTGTACCACATCCCGTATACGGAAAAATGATCTGGACGGGATCAGAGCTATTAAACTTGTTCCATCTTCCGAATGTAACGGGTGATAAAAACAGCAAGACAGAGCGCAACATTTTGTATCTAGATAAAGGGGAAAACATGATACCAAATGATTTATTAGCCGAAGGCATTTCAATTGGTCATGTGATGCATCCCTATATCAAGGATCGATTAGTGAAAATTCGAGAAGACTTTTTTAAGAATCATGGTTACATTACGGGGAAAGTTGGGTCTGGTAAAAGCACCATTGCCATGAGGTTGATGCAAAGTGTCATTGATAAATGGCTAGAAAACCCGAATGAAGCGGGTGGATTGTCTCTATTTGATCCAACCGAAGATTTGGCATATGTAGCAATGAATCGACTCTTAAAAGCGGAAAAGGATGGAAAACAAGTTGATTGGAGTAAAGTTCATTTTATCCGTTTTCGAAATACAGATCATCCACCAGCCTTGAATTTGTTTCATCGCTTTCCAAATGAAGATATCCAGACAGTGGTTGAATCCATTATGGAAATGATTAAGTCAATGATTCCAGGGCAAGCACAACAAACCGAACGATTACTAAGAGCGATTATTGGGACGTTACTTTGTGATAAGAGCCAAATTCATACCATTTTAAGTATCCCATTATTCATAAGTGATGAACTGTTTCGAGCAAACGTAATAGCCAATTTACAAGGGCCAGAACAAAAATATTACTCTCACTTTTGGAAATATGAAGTAGGAAGCGCATTAGAAGACAGCACACAGGCAATTTTAAACCGATTAGATATCTTCCGTAATACGTTGTATTTAAAGCGTATGTACGGGCAAACAGGCTTTTCCTTAGAAATTAGGAAGTGGATGGATGAAGGCGTGTGCCTTGTTTCAGCCTAAACTAAACAGAAATGTTTAACAAAAGCTGAGTGACAT
>NZ_JBNPJZ010000027.1:0-1176 GCF_050312695.1 Bacillus sp. AF62
TAGGATTCTCCTTCCAGACGGCGTTTCACAATCTCCGGAAGTTTATTCGGCACCCCCTCAAAGTTCGGTGCTAAACCGCTAATGATAAACGCATCGATAACCTCACGGTCCACTTGTTCTTTTTCTTCACGAGTTGGAATCTGTTCTTTTGGCATATCTAGGTCTGCTTCTATTTGCTCAAATGTTGATTTTGCTTCTTGTACGATGCCTTTTTCATTCACTTCGTACTGGATAACTGGCTCATTTGTTTTCGCATTCATCGTGACATTGAAATTAACTTGCATAGACTCTAGCGAAACAAACACTTTCGCATCAATCATTTCAGACAAAGAATCCAATTTCCCTTGCAATGAGGAATCTGTTACTTCTAACACAATCTCTTTCTTCCCATCAGGTTTTAAGTTCACTTTCTTTAACACTGGTTTGAATTCGATATATGACATTACAATCCGCTCCCTTTATGCTGTTTTTTCGCTTTCTTCTCCGCTCGTTGCAACTTGTTGTACTCATCCAATGGGATAAACCCACCGTATTTTTTCACATACTTCAGCAAAATCAGCTGTAAGTGGGGATATGTATACTCAAACAGCTTTCGCTTCACGTTAAACGTTTCGGTAATCATGCCTTTTATGTCTATGACCTCTACCTCGCCATTTGGCAAGTACACCAAGAAGTCCGCTATGTATGTAATGGCTTGAAAGCTTTTATCCTGTTTCTTGAACGCGGGTTGTAACTTAAAGATAGGCTGTCGTTCAAAACCTTGTACTTCGCCTCTTGCATAACGAATTTTCAAGCTCTCGTAATAATGTGCTTCCGCTTGTGAATCGAACACGTAATCATCGAGATGTACTTTTTTGTTGTTATATTTGCTCAATTTCGCTCACCCCAAATATCTGTCATCCACTCGTTCCATCCAACTATTCCATTCCTCATCTGTCATCACACGCCTGTTCTTCTTGCCCATATACGCTGCCACATGCTCCTTCATCGCCACTCGAAATCGATCTTGAAAATAATAATCTAGTTTTGCGACATCATCCGTAAACTTCACAACTTGTTTATCTAGCACGAGCAATTCAATCAGTGCAACAATCCCTACCAGTCCATGTGCTGTTGCGTACTCTAACAATTCACTGACCTTCATGCCCTCACTCCACAAATTCATTCGTCCGCTTC
>NZ_JBNPJZ010000203.1:0-1046 GCF_050312695.1 Bacillus sp. AF62
TTTCATTGCTTTTTCTTTTAATTTATCTAAGAAACCGTCTCGTACATACCCATCTGTACCAATATAAAACTCGCGTGGATTCTTTCTTTTCCCCAAACCGCTGATGTGGACGCGGACATCTTTATTGCTTTCATATCGATGTATTTCATCGAAAACAACCGCACCGTCTCGCAAACCATCTTTTGTATCTCCGTTTGATGTTCTAAACTTCAATACACTTGCAGTAGCTCTTGAAGTAGTTTGTGTTTCAGTTGCTTTAAAAGCCTTTTTTAAAGTTTCATGTCTGCGAACCGTTTTCTTTACTTCATCAGGACTTGTCTTCGCTTGTTCTTCACTATTTGCAACAACAGATATGTTATATTCAGGTATCCCATGCAATTCACTAATTAAAAAATGAGCGATAACTGATATTAAACCGTTTTTACCACCACCGCGTCCTAACATCCACAAGAACTTGCGATAAAATACACGACCATTCTTCTTATAAAGTAAAAAAACGAATGCTATTAAGAATTTTTGAAATGGCTGCAAAGGAAAATACCACTTCTCACCGAAGTTGATACAGTCCTGGATCATTTCATCATCAAAATACAAATCGTCTCTGTTTAAAACGTATTTTTCTAGATAATTAATTAACAGTTCTCTTTCTTTGTTGAACTTTACCTTTCCGGATCGATAAAACTCAATGTATTCTTCCACATACTTTTGCTTAATCATGTTAAATCACTTTTGCTATATCCAGTATTAGAATTATCAATCTTAGGAGGATTAAAATCTAATCCTAAATCCTTTCCTAATGCAATTAATGAACTGTTAATTTTATTTTTCTCCGCAATCGCTGGGTTTGGTTTGGTGAACTTTTGCGATCCGTTAATTGTAGTAATCATTGTTCCAAACTCTTCAATAGCTTCATCCAATTGATAGTACAATTCTAAGAGGTTTAAATACCTCTCAACCTTCTCAACTTGAATGCTATTTTCTTCATCTATTCGATTTAATAGTTCTCTTTTTACTTTCGCTTTGTTCTTCACAGTCACCACCCCCCT
>NZ_JBNPJZ010000204.1:0-1027 GCF_050312695.1 Bacillus sp. AF62
GTAAGCAAAGACTTACAAGTATTCTGGAAAGCAAAGGGCGCCTTAAAAGTAATGAAAGTGGATGAAAATAAAAAGCCACTACCAGGTGCAGTGTTTGAAATCGTAAACAGCAGTCAACAAGTTATGAGAACGATTACAGCTGACAAAAACGGTATCGCTGAAATAGGAAACTTAGAACTTGGCACATACACTGTAAAAGAAGTGAAAGCACCTGTTGGATATGTGTTAGATGCTACACCAAAGCCTTTTGAAGTGAAAACAGGTGAAGTTGCTGTTGTTGAAATGAAAAATGTACAAATCAAAGGCAATATTGAAATTAAAAAGGTAAGTGACACAGGCAAGATTCTCCCAGGCGTTGAATTTACAGTGTTTACGCCAGAAGGAAAGGCAGTCACAAAAGTAACAACCAATCAAGAAGGGATTGCGAAAGTACATTCTCTTCCGTTTGGAAAGTATTACTTCCAGGAAACGAAAGGATTAGAAGGTTACTTATTAAATCAAACAAAGTATCCATTTGAAGTAAAAGAGCATAATCAAACACTTACGTTTGAAGTGAAAAACGATCAAGTAAAAGGAAATGTACAGCTCTTAAAAGTAGATGAAGACGGAAAAACGAAATTAGAAGGTGCTGTTTTTATCCTAGCTGATGAAAAAGGTAAGAAGATCAGTGAGCATAAGACAGACAAAAACGGGTTAATCAAAATTGATAATATCCCATTCGGAAAGTACCAATTCATTGAAAAGACATCACCAGCGGGCTATGTACTGGTAAAAGAGCCGATTCCGTTTAGCATCACTGAAAACGGGAAAACAATTGAGCTAGTTGCAAAGAATACGAAGATTAGAGGATCAATTGAAATTACAAAAGTAGACGTAGCCGATGGAAACAACAAGTTACCAGGTGCGGAGTTTACGATCTATAACGAGCAAGGCCAGGAAGTCGTGAAAGGGAAAACGAACGAACAAGGCGTTGCGAAGTTCGATAAACTACCAGCAGGAAAGTACACATACAAAGAAACGCTTGCAC
>NZ_JBNPJZ010000074.1:0-1009 GCF_050312695.1 Bacillus sp. AF62
TATCATTCTTCCAGGAAAACGGGTTTCTTTATGCATTCATTTTTGGATATTTATGAGTTTTGCAACACCCTCAAAATAAAGAAGAAAACAATGTCTACGAATGCGAGTATAATTTTGTAGTTTAATATTTCTATAATACTGCCGCCTAATTGTCCAAAGTTTGAGGTTTGTCCAAGTACTGGTAATGTAACGAAATCACTATAAAAATCATAGAACATTACATTTCCAACGAGTACGAT
Organism: Bacillus sp. AF62; assembly: GCF_050312695.1. Lineage (NCBI taxonomy): Bacteria > Bacillati > Bacillota > Bacilli > Caryophanales > Bacillaceae > Bacillus > Bacillus sp. AF62. Next base: position 240 of record NZ_JBNPJZ010000074.1, read on the forward strand.
TGTTAATAAGAAATTAATACATAGCGCTATATAATTTCGCTTTTCACCAGTTGAAAATAATGCTAATCCAACAAATGCTAATGATGCGGCTAGAGGACTAATAAACAAAATAAGCTCTTGCGTTGAAGACTCGATTTTTAAATCAAAATTGAATCGCGTAATAAGATATGTTTTTAACCATACTGCTAAAGCCATTATTATAACAAAGCTTATATTTTGCATTTGTAAATTTATTTTATTCTTCATTTTTACACCTTCTTTATACAATTTATTTAACTGAAGTTATATATTATGTTTTTATAACTATTAGAGTGTAATGAACCATTTAGACTCTGTTTTTTAAAGGGAATAATTTGAAGTATTCATATACATACAATGGGGATTTTTAAAGCGTAGTAGCATAAATATAACTCTTTTTGAGAAACGGGCAGAACAAGTCATAGTTGTAGTGAAATTGACTTATAGACATCCTACCATATTAAACACTATGATGATGTTACAAAATATCGAACAAATGAAAGTGAAAATGGATAGAGACTTTTAAAACTGTTGACATTCAATTTATTAGAATTGAATACCAACAGTTTTAAATATGTAGTTATATTACATATGTATCTTGTAAAATTCCGATTTTTTGTCGGTTAATCATTAGCCGGGAAGGATAGGAGGGCTTATTAATATATTTTTACTATATAAGAGGGTGTTGCAAAACTCATAAATATCCAAAAATGAATGCATAAAGAAATCCGTTTTCCTGGAAGAATGATAGT
>NZ_JBNPJZ010000113.1:0-1008 GCF_050312695.1 Bacillus sp. AF62
TACTTGTATAATTATGTATCATAGAAAATATCCTTTTTTGTACAGATTATACCATAGATTCTAAACAGGTTCTTACACACTAGCAGGGTGGAATTTAATAAAACAGTATGTTATTCAACCGGTTCAAGAATTGTGGAATACAACTAAACAAAAGCTTTCAGATTTAGCTAACTGGATATTAGGAAATTGGGAATCTATAAAATTGTATACACTCGCGGCCTGGAATTTAGTGAAGCAATATGTTATTCAGCCAGTAACAGACGCTTATAATCAGGCAAAGCAAAAATTTACTGATTTATATAATTCAGCTAGAGAAAAATTCGATTCCGTAAAGAATGCAGCGCAAGAAAAATTTGAAGCAGCGAAACGATTTATTATTGATCCAATTAAAGATGCGGTTGATAAAGTAGAGCGATTTGTAGATAAAATCAAGTCATTCTTTAGTAATTTAAGATTAAAAATACCATCTCCAGAAATGCCTAAATTACCACACTTTAGCTTGCAGACTAGTACATGGACAGTTATGGGGAAAAATATCACTATCCCATCAGGCGTTAATGTGGACTGGCGTGCAAAAGGTGGTATCTTCACTAAGCCGACAATATTCGGAATGAACGGTGGCAATCTACAAGGGGCTGGCGAAGCTGGTAATGAAGCTGTTTTACCTTTAAATAAAAAGACACTTGGAGGTATTGGTGCGGGAATCGTAGCAGCCATGCCTCGAGGTCAATTTGCTATGTTAGGTGAAATAAATCAATTAATGAGTGACATGGGACGTATGATGACTAGTTCCGCAAGCCAATTGGCAGGACTAAAAAATGTCATGAGTGGTGTGTATGGAAATATGTCGAATAGCAGACAGGCGATGACAAATAGTGTATCAAATCAAGTTGTTAATAATTCTTTTGGTTCATCAAGTAATGGAGTAACCCCAATGCTTGGCGGTGATTTAGTTGTGGAAGTTCCTGTTGTTTTAGATGGACGAGATGTGGCACGTGGTACTTATCG
>NZ_JBNPJZ010000034.1:0-1006 GCF_050312695.1 Bacillus sp. AF62
TGAACTGGACCCAAAAAGTTGGACACATATTTAAGCAGCTAATAAGGATTGAACTCTGTATTGTACAGGGGGCAATCCTTTTAATTTTGTTTTAATTCTTTTATGGTTATAGTAATGAATATAATTTTCTAATTCTATTTTAAAGTGTTCCATACTTTCAAATTCTTTAAGGTAAAGTAATTCAGACTTTAATAAGCCAAAGAAATTTTCTATGACTGCATTATCTAAGCAATTTCCCTTACGGGACATACTTTGAATTATATTATGTTCTTTTAAAGTATGCTGGTATTTGTCCATTTGATAGTGCCACCCCTGATCTGAATGCAGAATAAGAGTATCTTCTTTATTCAAGCGTTTTAATGCTTGATCTAACATCCTTTCAACTAAAAGGAAAGTAGGACGTTTCTCAATATTATAAGAAATAATTTCACCGTTAAACAAATCTAGAATAGGAGATAAATAGAGTTTTTCACCAAATAAGTGAACTTCAGTAACGTCTGTAACCCACTTTTCATTAGGGTGAGAGGCCTTGAAATCTCGTTTCAAGACATTAGGTGCCACTTTCCCAACTTTCCCACGATATGAGCGGTATTTAGAGATTCTTACCAACGATTTTAACCCTAATTGATTCATCAAACGAAGGACAGTTTTATGATTAATCCTATAGCCCTTATTATGCAATTCTAGAGTGATACGTCTATATCCGTATCGTCCTTGATGTTCATGAAAAATCTGTTTAATTGTTTCTTTAACGTCTTTATATTTATCTTCTCGTTCCATTTGCTTCACCCAGTAATAATACGTACTACGGGCAATTTTAGCCATTCTAATCAAGTCCATAATTTTATATTCATGCCTTAACTCAAATATTATGTACGCTTTGTCTTTCTCTGTAATTTCTCTTTCTCTTGAATTAAGGCGTGTAACTTTTTTAAATAAGCATTTTCCATTCGTAAATATTCAATCTCTGATTGTAAATCATTTTGAGAGTTCTTATCTTGTTTTT
>NZ_JBNPJZ010000205.1:0-1003 GCF_050312695.1 Bacillus sp. AF62
GATTGCCCCCTGTACAATACAGAGTTCAATCCTTATTAGCTGCTTAAATATGTGTCCAACTTTTTGGGTCCAGTTCACGCCGTGGTAAGCTAAAGGGAAGTTCTAAATCGAAAAAATAATATTTAGCAACTGACCACCTTACGGCAACAGTTACTGAGGAGAGATGTTGATAGCATCTCTTCTTTTATTTTATGCATAAAAATAATTTACTATACTCTATTTTTATTATAACAAATATGTTTGAAAAAAGGCAACCCTCATTTCCAGATGTTGAATGAAGGCTGTCTTTTTTTACATAATAAAGAGTACTTAGATTATATCATCATTTCTATTAAAAGAATAGACAGAAACTTTCACAATTATAACAAACTAAATGCATAGGAATAATATGCATTTGATATAAAAAAAAGCGCCTTTATGTTGAAGGCATTTTTGTTTTATTGCAACCATTTTGCTTTTAATAACACATAGATTGTATGTCTACTAACGGAGTATAACATATATTTCGAGCGCATTGATATAAAGAAATTTATGGACCTTATAGGACTCGAACCTATGACCGGACGGTTATGAGCCGTCTGCTCTGACCAACTGAGCTAAAGGTCCATTGGTACGACTAGCTTTCCACACTAGCCGTTGCGATAAGTAAGTATAAGAATTTTAACATATTTTTATTTAAAAAGAAATGATTTTTGGATTCAAAGGTCCAAATACTGGAAAATTTTAATATTGAAATTTATTTTATATATGTTTTTGTATGCTGTTTTCATAAATTTGCACATCTCCCCACATTTTAAATGTTTTCACATCAAATATTTCTTTTTCATTTCCAAAAATTATAACAAAGCCATCCTTTGCTTGTAATACTCTACCAATATCACCATTTGCAAGTGAGATACTGGAAATATGTTGCACAGGCAATATATTTTTTTTACTTATGTAATTGTCTATTGGCATTCCGACAGGGAAAGCCTTTGTTAAATCTTCGTTCTTGTAAGGAGTA
>NZ_JBNPJZ010000042.1:0-102998 GCF_050312695.1 Bacillus sp. AF62
GTTTTAAATAAAAGATAGAAAGACAAAAAAATAAGACCATCATATATAAGATGGTCAAGGAAGGGGACAATTTATGTCAATTTAATTAGGGATGGAAGCTGTTCAAAGACACTGGGGAATGTCTTATAAATTAGGGAGGAACAGCTTCGATACGTATACTATAAAAGGTGGATGTGACCTCTATGTGAACATAGAGTGAAAGATATGGGGATTTGAAAAATAGTACATATGAAATTGTTATTGCTAGCAATATTGAGTTAGGATATAGAGTTTTCCAGCATAAAACGAAAAGGAATCTGAATATAAATAAAAGTTGTAATCTATGAAAAAAAGGATTATGCTCAACTATATTATAAGAATATAAGGTTTGTCCCAATTGTTTAAGGGCTTTTAAAAAGCTTTTTATTTATGAGGGGAAAGCTTCACTTTAATAAGGGAGTTAGTGATATGGAAGTAACAAAAAAACAAGGGCTGTATAATCGTCTTATACGATTAAACCCACCACAAATATTAGCTTTAGGTTTTTTCTGCTTAATTGTGGTTGGCGGTTTGTTATTAAAGTTACCATTCGCAACGAAAGCACATATTAGTTGGGTAGATGCTTTCTTTACAGCAACGTCAGCAGCGACCGTAACTGGTTTGGGAGTAGTGGATACAGCAAGTACATTTACGATGTTTGGCGAAATTGTTATTATGTTTTTAATTCAAACAGGTGGTCTAGGTCTTATGACAATTGCCATTTTAATTGTTTGGGTATTAGGCAAAAAAATCGGATTACGCCATCGTTTATTAATTGGAGAAGCATTTAATCAAACAAATATAGGTGGTCTTGTAAAATTAGTAAAGCGTGTCTTTATATTTTCGATTTGTATTGAACTTATTGGGGTCATCTTTTTATCGTTTCGCTTTATTCCAGAGTTTGGTTTTGGAAAAGGTTTATACTATAGTATTTTTCATGTAATTGCATCTTATAATAATGCAGGCTTTGCTTTATGGCCAGATAATTTAACAAGATATGTAGGAGATCCCATTATTAATATTGGGATTTGCTCTTTAATTGTAATAGGTGGACTCGGTTTTACCGTATTAATTGATATATGGTATAGTCGCAGTTTTCGAAAATTATCACTTCACTCAAAAATAATGATTATTGGAACAGTAGTGCTAAATGTTATAGCAATGATTGTGATTTTTGTATTGGAATATAATAATGTGAAGACGTTAGGGAATTTATCTTTAAATGAAAAATTATGGGCTTCCTTCTTTCAAGGTATTACCCCGCGGACAGCTGGATTTAATACGGTTGACTATGGAGGTATGGAAGAATCATCTATATTATTTACGATGATTTTAATGTTTATTGGTGCAGGAAGTGTATCAACAGGTGGAGGAATTAAATTAACAACGTTTGTTATCTTAATTACATCTGTCCTTTCTTTCTTTAGAAAAAAGGAGGAAATTGTTTTATTTCAGCGTACAATTAAAATGTCGACAGTAACGAGGGCCTTAGCGATTGCTGTTGCCAGTCAAATACTTATTTTAGCGGCGGTATTCATATTAATGCTTACAGAAAACTTCAGCTTTATTCAATTATTATTTGAGACAATATCAGCGTTTGGCACAGTCGGATTAACGATGGGAGTTACTGCAAAGCTATCGGCATTCGGAAAATGTATTATTATGTTTGTTATGTTCTGCGGATTAATTGGACCATTAACACTTGTGTTCTCTTTAGCGCGACCAGCAAAACAAAAAATAAAATATCCATCGGAAGATGTGTTTACAGGATAAGGTATCCCGCGTTAAGCGAGATACCTTTTTCTTTTTTAGAACAGGGAGAACAATAGACCAATAAGTGCTACTCGGAATAAAATTGCGATAAGTGCAGCAATTCCACCGACAACTGCAGCGATACCGCCAGTTACAGTAGCTCCGCGATTATAAGCGTAAATACCGAGTAAAACAGAAACAAGACCAAATAGTGTTGGAAATGTAAATAGCGATAAGATAGATAGCGCAAGAGCGATAAAACCAGCAGTTGATCCAGCAGCGGACGATTTTACAACATCTTTATCGTCTTTATCATCGTAATCATAATCAATGCGTTGTGGTGCAACCTCAGCGGCGTACTCTTCTTTATAGTCACTATAATCACTATCTATTCTATCTCTTCTTTTATAATCATCAAATTTCTCAGTCAAAGTCATGACTCCTTTCATAACAAGGTTCAATAGTAGTATGTATCTCTTTTTCTTTTTTATCCTGCTATTTGTGGGAGTCGAGCTACGTACACATCCCATTGATTAAAGTTTCACTATACCAGAGCATGTACAGGGAGTAGTATCTTTTAAAAGGAGAAAAATGTTTTCTTGAAATAGGAAAAGTTAGTATGACTTCCTCTATTTTGGAAAGTATAAAAAGGAATAATGAGGAAAGGGTGCAATACATAATGGAACATCCAATTGAAAATTTAATGAAAACGGCAATGACAAATTTAAAAGAGATGGTAGATGTAAATACAATTGTTGGGAGCCCGGTTTCAACAGCTGACGGAAATGTAGTATTAACAGTATCTCAAGTGGCTTTTGGTTTTGGAGCTGGTGGAAGTGATTTTAAAGGGGATTTTATTACTGAAAAACATAAAGGTGGACAAAATCAGCATAAAGAGAACAAGCAAGGGCATCCATTTGGAGGAGGAAGCGGGGCTGGGGTTTCTATTAGTCCAGTAGCCTTTTTAGTAGTTGGTTCTAATGGGGTGCAAGTATTACATCTCAACAGCAGTACACATTTAATTGAAAAGGCTTTAAATACTGTACCAAGCACTGTAGATAAATTTGTGAATGGTCGTCAAAAGTGAACTTGCATTTTTTAGGAATTATGATATATTAGAAAAAGTGCGCTTTAGGATGATCGGAATAATTGAAATGTAAATATATATGATGTGTGGAATAAGGGAGAGGAATTTATGATTAATATCAAAAACTTAGTAGTTGGCTTATTTATGTTAGTAAGCGGCTTTGTTGTATATGTAATAAAAGAAAAAGCTCCATTCTAAAACAGACAAACCGTTAATGTCTGTTTTTAATTTGCGGAAAAAAGTTGACAAGTTATTGTATTGGTGTTAGAATTTTAATTCGTGTCTCGGTTACAGCTAGTATAAAGTAAATATCTCTTATGAATGCAATACGAAAAGTTTGCGAAAGATCGGGTAATTTTATCAACAACTTTTGTGAACAAACCCTATAAATTGTATTTGTAAGCTATATATGTATACTAGTGAATCAAGGAGCGGTCAGTGGAACCGTAATGATGAGAGAGAGGTAGGGCTTTCATCCAGTATATGTTACTTTCCCGTTAGGTGAATATAAAAAAGAGGACTCCTTTTAAAAGGAGTCCTCTTTCATTTTTTAAGTGCGACTTTCAACTTGTTGACAAATTTCATCCGTTGTTAAACCATGAGCTGTAATGACTGATCCTTTAATTGATGTATCTGCAATGCCCATCACATTAGAATCTTGCCCAGTTACAACGCAACAATCACACCCTTGTGCATCCTGTTCTGAGTTAAGTGTAACAACTTCATGACCTTGTTGCTGAAGAGCTTGTTGAACGTCTGTTAATGAGTTTTCAACGCCAATTCTAGCCATAATTCTCACCTCCTACCATCTAATTGCTAGTATGCTCAAGTTCACTGCATTTATGAAAAGACGGTAGGAAGTAAATCTTTGTTTAGTCGTTATATACGCCAGTAAGCATTTGACTAACGAATTGATCGTTTAATGTATCTTGGGCAGAAGAAGTATTTGAATGGATGTCGATTGAAGCAATAAAATGATTATGTTCTTGCGTATTTGGTTCTACCTCTACGTAATTATCGAATTTACAAAAACCTTTCGTATCCATTAGATCAAATAATTGCAGCATTTCTACTACCTCTTGTCTCGTTCCTTTAATTTGTACACACGCCATATTTATTTCCTCCTTCATTTTGACAAATTGTTTTTTAAAAATAGGATTATGATTACGAAATGAAAAATATGAATGTTATTTTTAGACAGCGCTATTTTTGTTATTTTCCCCCTTTTTCAGCAAAAGTCGTTATATATTCCCGGATTTATAAAATCGGACGTCCGTTTATTGAATACAATAGATTCGTATCAATTGATGAAAATCCTTCTTTTAAACAAATATTTTTTTAGTGGAAATTGGCGAAAAAAATTTTTTGACTTTTTGTAAACGTTAACAATGTTGTTAAATCAATATAAGTAAAGAAGTACGTACGATTAAAAATTATAAATTTTCTAAAAATTAACTTGATTTATTTAGAAAGGAGAGTAAACTAGGAAACAATAAAAAATTCATAGAACATAGGAGGCGCTTCTAGTGAATGAGCAATGGATTTTCTTAAATGGAGAATTTGTTCCAAAAGATGAGGCAAAAGTTTCAGTATATGATCATGGCTATTTATATGGCGATGGAGTGTTTGAAGGAATTAGAGTTTATAGCGGTAATGTTTTCCGTTTGAGAGAGCATCTTGTCCGGTTGTATGAATCAGCAAAATCAATCCTTTTAGAAATTCCATATTCATTAGATGAAGTAACAAATATTGTTGTTGAGACGATTCGACAAAATAAATTATCTAATGGATACATTCGCCTTGTTGTATCAAGAGGAGCAGGAAATCTTGGATTGGATCCCGATTCATGTAAGAAGCCGAATGTAGTAGTAATTGCAGAACAATTATCTTTATTCCCACAAGAATATTATGAGAAAGGGATTCCAGTTGTAACAGTTGCAACGCGCCGAAATCGTCCCGATGTTTTATCCCCTCAAGTAAAATCTTTAAATTACTTAAACAATATTTTAGTTCGTATTGAAGCGAAATTAGCTGGAGTACAAGAAGCACTTATGTTAAATGATCAAGGATATGTAGCTGAAGGCTCAGGAGATAACGTGTTTATTGTTAAAGGAAATAAATTAATTACACCACCAAGTTCTGCTGGAGCGTTAGAAGGTATTACACGAAACGCCATTTTAGAAATCGGCGAAAAACTTGGATATGACGTAAGAGAAGAGTTATTTACAAGACATGATGTATATGTAGCTGATGAAGTGTTTTTAACAGGAACAGCTGCTGAAGTTATTGCTGTTACGACAGTAGATGGTAGAACGATTGGCTTAGGGCAAACAGGTCCACATACGAACCGTTTATTAGAAGAGTTTCGTAAGTTAGTTGTAGAAGATGGAGAGAAAATTTACGAAGAAAATAAAGTTGGATAACAACTTTTTTAACATAAGAAAGCGTTGATAGGGAGGAGTAGTTGATTGTGAAGCCTCACAGAGAGTCGGTGGTTGCTGAAAACCGATGGTTCATGTCGACGAACATCGCCCTTGAGTGCTAAGCTAAAGCATTTGTCTAGGCTTAGACGGTAGCTCCGTTATTAGCTAGATCCATTTATGGATCACTGAGGCAAGAGTATTCTTGCAAAGAAGGGTGGTACCGCGAAATCTTTCGTCCCTTCAGCACATAGCTGGAGTGTGGACGTAGGATTTTTTTATTGTATAAAAGGTTGAAAAAGGGGGCTTATAAGAACAATGTCTTCAAAAACGGAAGAGAAACTTGCAACTGGTGCACAGCTATTGTTAGAAGCGCTAGAAAAGGAAGGCGTAGAAGTGATTTTCGGTTATCCGGGTGGTGCTGTTTTACCTCTATATGATGCATTGTATGATTGTGAAATTCCGCATATTTTAACAAGGCATGAGCAAGGGGCAATTCACGCTGCTGAAGGGTATGCCAGAATTACAGGGAACCCAGGGGTTGTAATTGCAACGAGTGGACCAGGTGCTACAAATGTAATTACGGGTCTAGCTGATGCGATGATTGATTCATTGCCACTTGTAGTATTTACAGGCCAAGTAGCAACAACGTTAATTGGGAGCGATGCTTTTCAAGAGGCGGATATTATGGGACTTACGATGCCAGTGACAAAACATAACTATCAAGTGCGAAAGGCCTCAGATTTACCTCGAATTATTAAAGAAGCATTTCATATTGCTAAAACAGGAAGACCAGGACCAGTCGTTATTGACCTTCCGAAAGATATGGTAGTCGAGAAAGGTGAGCGATGTAGCAATGTACAAATGGATTTACCAGGATATAACCCTAATTATGAACCGAATCTACTTCAAATAAACAAATTACTACAAGCAATTGAAACCGCAAAAAAACCGTTAATTTTAGCTGGAGCGGGTATACTGCATGCGAAAGCTTCGAAAGAATTGACAAGTTTTGCTCGTAAATATGAAATCCCTGTTGTGCATACATTACTTGGACTTGGTGGTTTTCCACCAGATGATGAACTATTTCTAGGGATGGGGGGAATGCACGGTTCTTACACAGCCAATATGGCGTTATATGAATGCGACTTACTCATTAATATAGGTGCGAGATTTGACGATCGTCTTACTGGGAATTTAGCTTTTTTTGCTAAAGGGGCGACTGTTGCACATATCGATATTGATCCAGCAGAAATCGGGAAAAATGTGCCAACAGAGATTCCTATTGTTGCAAGTGCTAAGCAGGCGTTAGAAGTATTGCTTCAATCAGAAGGAAAGAAAGAAAATCATCATGAATGGCTCTCTTTATTAAAGAGTAGAAAAGAAAAATATCCATTCTCTTATAAACGAAATTCTGAAAGTATTAAACCTCAATATGCGATTGATATGCTATATGAAATTACGAAGGGAGAAGCGATTGTAACAACAGACGTTGGGCAACACCAAATGTGGGCAGCGCAATATTATCCGCTGAAAAATCCAGATAAATGGGTAACTTCTGGCGGATTAGGAACGATGGGGTTCGGATTTCCAGCAGCAATCGGTGCGCAAATTGCAAAGCCTGAAGAATTAGTTATTGCAATTGTTGGTGATGCTGGGTTTCAAATGACTCTGCAAGAATTAAGTGTATTAAAAGAACACGCTTTACCCGTTAAAGTATTTATTTTAAATAATGAAGCTTTAGGAATGGTAAGACAATGGCAAGATGAATTTTATAATCAAAGATATTCACATTCTTTATTGCCATGCCAACCAGATTTCGTCGCTCTTGCGAATGCGTATGGTATAAAAGGTGTTCGTATTGACGATCCACTTCTTGCAAAGAAGCAATTGAAGCATGCGATCGAATTACAAGAGCCAGTCGTAATCGATTGTCGTGTACTTCAATCAGAGAAGGTTATGCCGATGGTTGCACCAGGAAAAGGTGTTCACCAAATGGAGGGAGTGGAAAAAGGGTGAAGAGAATTGTTACAGCGACAGTTCGAAATCAAAGTGGTGTGTTAAACAGAATTACAGGGGTTATGACACGAAGACATTTTAATATTGAAAGTATTTCAGTAGGTCATACAGAATCATCAGATATATCGCGAATGACGATTGTTGTACACGTTGAAAGTGAACAGCAAGTTGAGCAGTTAATTAAACAACTTCATAAGCAAATCGATGTTCTGAAAGTATCAGATATTACAGAAGAAGCAATGATTGCTAGAGAGCTTGCTCTTATTAAAGTAGCAACTTCTGTAGCGAGGGCAGAATTATATAGTTTAATTGAACCATTTCGGGCCGCTGTAATAGATGTTGGGAAGGATTCCATAGTTGTGCAAGTAACAGGTACGCAAGATAAAGTAGAAGCGTTAATTGAATTACTTCGTCCATACGGTTTAAAAGAAATTGCTAGAACAGGTGTAACAGCATTTACACGTAGTATGAAAAAACAAGATAAGCAAGTTATGTTAATTCAATAATCATTTAAATATAGGGGGAAATGAAAATGGCAAAAGTTTATTATGAGAAAGATGTAACAGTAAATGTATTAAAGGAAAAGAAAGTAGCAATCATCGGATATGGCTCGCAAGGTCATGCGCATGCGCAAAATTTACGTGATAACGGATTTGATGTAGTAGTAGGTTTAAGAAAAGGTAAGTCTTGGGATAAAGCGAATGAAGATGGGTTTTCTGTATATACAGTAGCAGAAGCAGCGGAAAAAGCTGATGTAGTAATGATTCTATTACCTGATGAATTACAACCAGAAGTATATGAAGCTGAAATTGCACCAAATTTACAGGCTGGAAACTCTCTCGTGTTCGCACATGGATTTAATGTTCACTTTGATCAAGTAAAACCACCAGCTAATGTAGATGTATTTCTAGTAGCGCCCAAAGGACCGGGGCATCTCGTACGCCGTACGTTCGCCGAGGGAGGGGCTGTTCCTGCATTATTTGCAGTATATCAAGATGCAACAGGAGTTGCGACTGAAAAAGCACTTTCTTATGCTGACGGAATTGGAGCAACGAGAGCTGGTGTATTAGAAACGACATTTAAAGAAGAAACAGAAACAGATTTATTTGGAGAGCAAGCTGTACTCTGCGGCGGAGTGACTGCACTTGTAAAAGCAGGATTTGAAACGTTAGTTGATGCGGGATACCAGCCTGAACTTGCATATTTTGAATGTTTACATGAACTGAAGCTAATCGTTGACCTTATGTATGAAGGTGGACTTGAAAATATGAGATATTCAGTTTCAGATACAGCGCAGTGGGGAGACTTCGTATCAGGACCACGCGTTGTTACTGAAGATACGAAGAAAGCGATGGGGGCAGTATTAGCAGAAATTCAAGATGGGACATTTGCAAGAGGCTGGATTGCAGAGCATAAAGCAGGAAGACCAAATTTCCACGCGACAAATGAGAAAGAGAATGAACATGAAATCGAAGTGGTAGGACGTAAATTACGTGAAATGATGCCTTTCGTACAGCCACGAGTAAAGGTAGGGATTAAATAATATGAAGCAGATTTTGTTCATGGATACAACGCTTCGTGATGGCGAACAATCACCAGGAGTAAATTTAAATGAACAAGAGAAGTTACAAATTGCTAGGCAATTAGAGAGGCTTGGTATTCATGTAATGGAAGCTGGATTCGCGGCAGCTTCCGAAGGTGACTTCCAATCGGTAAAACGCATCGCGAATACAATTCAAAATGCTACGGTTATGAGTTTAGCTAGAGCGAAAGAAAGTGACATTCGAAGAGCATATGAAGCTGTGAAAGGTGCTGTATCTCCTCGTCTACACGTATTTCTAGCTACGAGTGATATTCATATGAAATATAAACTTTGTATGTCAAAAGAAGATGTGTTAAATAGTATTCATCGTTCGGTTACGCTTGGAAAATCATTATTTCCGACAGTACAATTTTCTGCAGAAGATGCGACAAGAACATCGAGAGCATTTTTAGCTGAAGCAGTAGAAACTGCGATTCGCGCAGGAGCGAATGTAATTAATATTCCGGATACAGTTGGATATACGAATCCGGAAGAATATTATTCTCTTTTTAGATACTTACAAGAATCCGTTCCATCATATGAAAAAGCGATTTTTTCTTGTCATTGTCACGACGATCTTGGTATGGCAGTAGCAAATTCGTTAGCTGCGGTTGAAGGCGGAGCAGTGCAAGTAGAAGGAACGATTAATGGCATTGGAGAAAGAGCAGGGAATGCAGCGTTAGAAGAAGTTGCGGTTGCTCTTCATATTAGAAAAGATTTTTATAAAGCAGAACCTTCGATGACTTTAAAAGAGATTAAGGCAACGAGTACATTAGTAAGCAGGTTAACGGGTATGGTTGTACCGAAAAATAAAGCAATCGTTGGAGCGAATGCATTTGCTCATGAATCAGGCATCCACCAAGATGGGGTTCTAAAAGAAGTAACAACTTATGAAATTATCGAACCAGCGCTTATAGGAGAATCTCAAAATCTCTTTGTACTTGGGAAACATTCTGGCCGTCATGCGTTTACGGAAAAAATGAAAGAGCTTGGTTATGAATTTACAAATGAAGAGCGAGATGCGGCATTCGAAGCATTTAAAAAATTGGCGGATCGTAAAAAGGAAATTACTGAGGAAGATTTACGCGCAATTATGCTTGGTGAAGCAGCATTTGCAGCCCAGCAATATAACATTACGCAATTACAAGTGCATTTCGTATCAAATAGTACACAATGCGCAACAGTTGTGCTGAAGGATGAGGAAGGAAATGTATATGAAGATGCAGCCACTGGTTCTGGTAGTATTGAAGCGATATACAATGCGATTCAAAGAATTTTAGGATTAGAATGTGAATTGGCAGATTATCGCATACAATCTATTACACAAGGTCAAGATGCACTTGCTCACGTTCATGTTGAATTAAAAGAAGGTAGTCACCAAATATCAGGTTTTGGAGTTGCGCAAGACGTATTGGAAGCGTCGGCGAGAGCTTATGTCCATGCAGCAGGGAAATTAAAATCTCTTATAGCGCTTGTGAAATAAATATTTGATAGGTGAGAGAAGCTTTCCTCATCTATCAAATCAAAGTTCTGAAAATTCAGTTAAAAGGAGTGTTAAAAATGGAAAAACGTATCGTTTGTTTAGCTGGTGATGGTGTTGGTCCAGAAGTTATGGAAAGTGCGAAGGAAGTATTGCATATGGTAGAAAGGCTATATGGACATCATTTTCATTTGCAAGATGAGTACTTTGGTGGTGTTGCTATCGATTTAACTGGGCAACCATTACCACAGCGAACACTTGCCGCCTGTTTAGCGAGTGATGCGGTTTTACTTGGAGCAGTAGGTGGACCAAGGTGGGATAGTGCGAAAGAAAGGCCTGAGAAAGGATTATTAGCATTAAGAAAAGGACTCGGTGTATTTGCGAATGTTCGCCCTGTAACGGTAGAAAGTGCAACTGCACATTTATCACCATTAAAAAATGCTGATGAAATTGATTTCGTTGTCGTTCGTGAATTAACAGGCGGAATTTATTTTTCTTATCCGAAAGAGCGAACGGAAGAAGTGGCGACAGATACACTTACGTATCATCGACATGAAATTGAACGTATCGTTTCGTATGCCTTTCAATTAGCAAATAAGCGGAAGAAAAAAGTAACATCTATTGATAAAGCGAATGTTTTAGAGTCTAGTAAACTATGGAGAAATGTGACAGAAGAAGTAGCACTTCGCTACCCAAATGTGGAAGTAGAACACATTTTAGTAGATGCAGCGGCTATGGAATTAATTCGGAATCCAGGAAGATTTGACGTTATTGTAACGGAAAATTTATTTGGTGATATTTTAAGTGATGAGGCTTCAGTATTAGCTGGATCATTAGGAATGCTTCCATCAGCAAGTCACGCTGAAAAGGGGCCTTCATTATACGAGCCTATTCACGGATCAGCACCGGATATTGCGGGGAAAAATAAGGCGAATCCAATTGCGATGATGCGTTCTGTTGCAATGATGCTTGGGCAATCGTTCGGATTAACGAGAGAAGGATATGCAATTGAAGAAGCAGTTTCTGCAGTCCTTAAATCTGGAAAATGTACAGCAGATATCGGGGGGGCTGAAACGACAACTTCGTTTACAAAGGCAGTTATTCAAGAAATGGAAGAGCAAGCGTTAGTAGGGAGAGGAAGATAATGGGGAAAAGGTTACTAGATAAGCTTTGGGAAAGACATGTAGTTGCGACAAATGAAAATGGATTGGATTTATTATATATCGATCTACATCTTGTTCATGAAGTAACGTCACCGCAAGCCTTTGAAGGCTTGCGGCTTACAAATCGAACAGTCCGCAGACCAGATTTAACATTTGCAACGATGGATCATAATATTCCAACGAAAGATGTTTGGAATATTACCGATCGCATTGCGAAGCAGCAACTAGATACACTTCGGGAAAACTGTAAACAATTTCAGGTGCCATTAGCGGATATCGGAGATGAAGAGCAAGGGATCGTTCATGTTATAGGACCAGAACTTGGACTCACACAGCCAGGGAAAACGATTGTTTGTGGTGATAGTCATACAGCAACACACGGTGCTTTTGGCGCACTAGCGTTTGGTATTGGTACGAGTGAAGTGGAACATGTATTGGCAACGCAAACGTTATGGCAACGAAAGCCGAAAGCGATGGGCATTGAGTTAAAAGGAAAGTTACCGCAAGGTGTTTATGCGAAAGATATTATTTTACATCTCCTTTCAAAGTACGGAGTAGCAGTTGGAACAGGTTACGTAATGGAGTTTTACGGAGAGGCCATTCATGCTATGGATATGGAAGAGAGGATGACGCTTTGCAATATGGCAATTGAAGGGGGAGCGAAGGCTGGCATTATTGCACCAGATGAAAAAACGGTTGCTTACGTAAAAGGACGTAAATATGCACCGAAAGACTATGAATCTATTAAGGAAAAATGGTCGGAACTTTATACAGATTTAGATGCAGTTTATGATTTACATATTATAGTAGATGTTACGGATTTAGCGCCGTACGTTACGTGGGGAACAAATCCTAGTATGGGTGTTCGGATTGATGAGAAATTGCCAGAAAAGCATGATGCAAATGACGAAAGAGCGTTTTCTTATATGGGATTGAGTCCCGGACAAAGTACGTATGACATTCCAGTTCAACATGTTTTCATTGGATCTTGTACAAATTCTAGGCTTTCTGATTTAGAAATTGCTGCATCTGTCGTGAAAGGTAAAAAAGTAAAAGAAGGTGTGCGAGCACTTGTTGTACCTGGATCCCAAAGGGTAAGAGAAGCAGCGATGCATAAAGGATTACATCGCATATTTGAAGAAGCTGGATTTGAATGGAGAGAGCCCGGATGCTCAATGTGTCTAGGTATGAATCCAGATCAAGTGCCTGAAGGAGAACATTGTGCCTCTACGTCAAATCGCAATTTTGAAGGAAGACAAGGAAAGGGAGCACGAACGCATTTAGTTAGCCCGGCAATGGCGGCAGCGGCTGCGTTACATGGTCATTTTGTTGATATTAGAAAGGAGAGTTATGATGGAGCCATTTCGTATTCATAAAGGTACTGCCGCAGTACTGATGAATGATAACATTGATACAGATCAAATTATTCCGAAGCAATATTTAAAGAGAATTGAAAGAACTGGGTTTGGGAAGTTTTTATTTGATGAGTGGCGATATGATAATAATCGCCAAGAAAACCCTAATTTCCCGCTTAATGCGCAAGAAAGAAAAGGAGCCAGCATATTAATTACAGGTGATAATTTTGGATGTGGCTCGTCTAGAGAACATGCTCCATGGGCGCTTGCTGATTATGGTTTCCGCGTTATTATCGCTGGAGGATTTGCCGATATCTTTTATATGAATTGTATGAAGAATGGCATGTTACCGATTGTAATGGACAAAGATATGCGTGAACAACTTGCAAAAACAGATGCGAGGGAACAAATCACAGTTGATTTAGAAAATGAAATAATTATAACGAATATGCACAGATTCCATTTTACAATCGAGAAAATGTGGAAAGAGAAGTTATTGAATGGTTTAGATGAAATTAGTATTACAATGCAATATGAACAAGAAATAAAAGAGTATGAAAGAAAAGTGGCTTTACATTAAAAAAGTGACGGAATATTAAAAATGTATTTACATTCAAAATTAACTGTTATATACTATGTGAAAATCAGAGGAGAAAGGGAGTAAGTATTATGAATACAATAAAATCTATTACAATGCTTACACAACTACATCATCATACATGAAACCCTTGAACCTAGCGTGAAAACGTGTAGGTACAAGGGTTATTCCCGTTGTACCTACACTCTACTGAAGAGCCTTGTAGGTATTTTGTCTACAAGGCTCTTTTTATTTTCGGCTTAGGTGAATGGAATAGGCATACATTAGAAGGGGAAAGGTGTGAAAATTTAGATGACAAAATGGAAACGGGCGAACCCGAATGGAACGAGAGATTATTTATTCGAAGAATGTACGTTAATTGAAGAAGTGGAGCAAAAATTAAGGCTTACTTTTTTAGAGAGAGGTTATGAGGAAATAAGAACACCTACAATTGAATTTTATGATGTTTTTGCATTTCAAAATAGACCGATAGATGAAGAGAAAATGTATAAATTTTTTGATGAAAAGGGAAGGATTATCGTTTTACGTCCAGATATGACAATTCCTTTAGCAAGAGTGATTGGAACACAGAGATGGGATACGCCACTTAAAGTGACGTATAGCGGGAATGTATTTCGAGCCAATGAATCCCATTCTGGAAAATATAATGAAATCGTACAAAGTGGTATTGAAGTTATCGGGATTGATAATGTAAGAGCTGAAATTGAATGTGTAATAAGTGTCATTCAAGCACTTCAAAAGTTGAAGGTGCAATCTTTTACAATTGAGATTGGGCAAGTACAGTTATATAAATGTATTGTAAAAAAGCTCTCCATCCATGATGAAGAAGAAAGGGTACTTAGAACGTATATAGAAAGTAAAAATTATGCTGCCCTCTCAAATTTTATCGGAGAAAAGAAATTAGATCGATGCGATGAGACAGTAAGATTACTTGAGAAATTACCAAGGCTATTTGGAAATTTAGAAGTTATTGAGGAGGCAGAAAAGCTTGCTTCAAGTAATGAAATGAAAATGGCAATTGCAAGAGTAAAAGAAATGTATGAAACAATTGAAACGTTAGGATATGGTTCTTACATATCAATTGATTTGGGCATGATTCAACACTTAGATTACTATACGGGTGTTATTTTCAAAGGATATATATATGAAATTGGAGAAGAAATCGTTAGTGGCGGAAGATACGATGAGCTAATTGGGAATTTTGGAGAAATGCTGCCAGCTGTTGGACTCGCGGTACAAGTAAATCAAATTGTGAAGGCGCTGCAAGAGCAGCAAGAACCATATGAACGAAATCAAATTGATATTGTGATTTATTATGAGTTAAATAGATTAGCGGAAGCAGAAAGGTTACGAAATTTACTTCGAAAGGATGGGAAAAATGCTTGGTTATCTCTATTCTCTAATTTAAGCGATACCTTTCAATTTGCAAGAAAAAATAAAATAGGAACGGTCGTTGAGGCAAAGAATGAATATTTAGTGGAATATGTATGGAATGAGAAATGGGTAGTCCAGAAAGAAGGAGAGGCTTCATGCGTAACATTCAAATTGCGTTAACGAAAGGAAGGTTAGAAAAACATGTCATTCCACTTTTTGAGCAGATTGGAATTGATTGTTCCGATCTCAAAAATAAAGGTCGGAAGCTTGTATTTCAAAGTAAAAATACAAATGTTTCATTTATTTTAGTAAAAGCGGTTGATGTTGCTACTTATGTAGAACATGGGGTAGCTGATATTGGGATCGTTGGAAAAGATATTTTAATGGAAAACGAGAAAGATATTTATGAAATGCTGGATTTAGGAGTGGGGATTTGTAAGTTTTGTGTTGCTTCTATTCCTACGTATAATCCGAAGAGTTACCGGAAGAAAAGAATTGCTACGAAATACCCGCATATTACTTCTACTTATTTTCATGATAAGGGAGAGGATGTAGAAATTATTAAAATAGAAGGTTCTGTAGAAATCGCTCCTCTTCTTGGATTGGCAGATGCGATTGTAGATATTGTTGAAACAGGAAAAACATTACAAGAGAATGGACTTATTGTATTTGAGGAAATGCACTCTATATCGGCTCGGATGATTGTAAATAAGGCAGCCTTAAAAACTAAAAAAGACGAAATATTCAGTATCGTAAATATGATGGAGCAAGAAATCTTATCAGGGAAATAGGAGGACTTAAAATGAAAATCATTTATGAAGACTTTAAGGAGGCATTATCTAAAGTAAAAGTGCTAAGAGAAAACGCTAATATAATAGAAGAAACTGTTCAAAGAAGTGTAAGAGAAATCATTAGAAATGTAAGGGAAGGGAAAGGTGAAGCTTTATCTTTCTATACAAAAAAGTTTGATGGTGTAGAGATGAAAGATTTTCGTGTAAGTGAAGAAGAAATACAGCAAGCGAGTATGTTTGTAACGAATTCATTTTTAGAAGCTTTAAAAGAGGCGAAGAAAAACATTGTTTCGTATCACGAAAAGCAAAAGAAGCACTCAATATTCGATTGTGAAAGTAAAGGCGTAATTAGAGGGCAACTCATTCGGCCGTTAGAAAATGTAGGTGTATATGTACCGGGTGGGACAGCCTCATATCCTTCTTCAGTATTAATGAATGTATTGCCGGCGAAACTCGCAGGTGTGAAAAAGATTGTAATGGTAACACCGCCGAGGAAAGGAGGAATTGATCCGCATATATTAGCTGCTGCAAATCTTGCGGGAGTAGATGAAATTTATACGATAGGTGGCGCGCAAGCAATTGCTGCTTTAGCATACGGGACGGAATCGATTCCGAAAGTGGATAAAATAGTTGGACCGGGAAATTTGTATGTCGCTCTAGCGAAGCGAGAAGTATACGGAATAGTAAATATCGATATGATTGCTGGTCCATCAGAAATTGTAGTTGTCGCGGATGAAACAGGTAATGCAAAATATATCGCAGCGGATTTATTATCGCAAGCAGAGCATGATGAGAGAGCAACGGCGATTTGTATTACAACGAATATGGAACTAGCTAAAGAAGTAGAAAAAGAGATAGAAAGACAGTTAGAAATGTTACCAAGAAGTGAAATTGCACGTGAATCAATAAATAGAAATGGAGCCATCTTTATCGTTCCTTCTTTAGAGGAGGCACTAAAGTTATCAAATGAAATTGCTCCAGAACATTTAGAGTTACATATAAAAGAACCGATGAATGCTCTAGATTATGTGAAACATGCAGGTTCTATTTTCCTTGGGTCATATGCACCTGAACCGCTCGGGGATTATTTAGCGGGACCGAATCATGTATTACCAACGAGCGGAACGGCAAGATTTTTTTCTCCGTTATCAGTCGATGATTTCGTGAAAAAATCAAGTTTTATTTCTTATACGGAGGAAGCATTAAAAAATGTACAGCATCACATTGTAGAGCTTGCAAATAAAGAAGGGTTACATGCACATGCGAGAGCAATCCAAATAAGGTTTGAGGAGGAAAAATAATGCGTCAGTCCAGTCAAGTACGTGAGACGACAGAAACAAAAATTAAATTAAATTTGCAGCTTGATGAAAGTACAAATGTATCTATTCAAACAGGGGTTGGTTTTTTCGATCATATGCTTACTTTATTTGCTAGACATGGAAGATTTGGATTGCAAGTTGAAGCAGAAGGGGATGCATTTGTCGATGCACATCACACCGTTGAAGATGTTGGAATTGTACTCGGAAATTGCTTGAAAGAAGCATTGCAAAACAAAGAGGGAATTAATCGTTACGGTTCTGCGTATGTACCGATGGATGAATCTTTAGGATTTGTCGCAATTGATATAAGTGGACGCTCATATTGTGTATTTCAAGGGGAATTAACAAATCCGAAGCTTGGGGATTTTGATACAGAATTGACGGAAGAATTTTTTAGAGCAGTTGCACATGCTGCCAATATTACATTACATGCGCGCGTTCTATACGGAAGTAATACGCATCACAAAATTGAAGCATTATTTAAAGCTTTTGGTAGAGCGCTTAGAGAAGCGGTCGAAAAAAATGCCAACATTACTGGTGTAAATTCAACGAAAGGGATGTTGTAATTGATTGCCATTATAGATTATGGAATGGGGAATATTCGCAGTGTAGAGCAAGCATTAAAATATATTGGGGTAGAGTACATTGTAACGAGTGATAAAGAAGAGATATTGAGAAGCGATGGCGTGATTTTACCGGGAGTAGGTGTATTTCCGAAAGCGATGGACGTATTAGAAGAAAGAGATTTAGTGTGTGTACTAAAAGAGGTTTGTGATATAGGAAAACCTCTCCTCGGTATATGTTTGGGCATGCAGCTTTTATTTGAACGAAGTGAGGAACTAAAAGATTGTAGCGGGTTAGGTTTACTACCAGGGGAAATTCGTAAGTTAAAAGTTTCGTATAAAATTCCTCATATGGGATGGAATGAACTAAGGAAGGAAAGAGAATTTCCGCTTTGGAATGGATTAGTGGATGGTTCTTTCGTTTATTATGTTCACTCATATTACGCGGATTGTCCAGATGAAATTGTATGCGGAGTAAGTGATTATGGAATGCAAGTACCAGGGTTTGTAGCGAAAGGAAATGTATTTGGTGCACAGTTTCATCCAGAAAAAAGTGGTGAAATTGGCATGCAAATATTAAAAAATTTTCAAGGGGTGGTAGAAGCATGGAAATCTTCCCAGCTATCGATTTAAAAGAAGGACGATGCGTTAGACTTTATCAAGGAGAGTTTAGTAAAGAAACGGTGATGAATGAAGATCCGGTAGCGCAGGCAATCATATTTGAAAAGCTTGGAGCGGAAATACTACACATTGTTGATTTAGACGGTGCAATTGCTGGCGAGTCGTTAAATTTGCCCGTCATTGAAAAAATCTGTAAGGCGGTACGTATTCCTGTGCAAGTGGGAGGAGGAATTCGTTCACTTGTAGCGGTGGAGAAGTTATTGTCAGTAGGTGTAGAAAAAGTGATTTTAGGAACAGCAGCTCTTTATGATAAGTCATTTTTAGAGGAAGCAGTTCGTCTATATAAAGAGAAAATCATTGTTGGAATTGATGCGAAAAATGGTTTCGTAGCAACGAGAGGTTGGCTTGATCTGTCTGAAATTTCTTATATTAGTTTAGCGAAACAAATGGAAAGTTTAGATGTTCAAACGATTGTGTTTACAGACATTTCGAAAGACGGGACGCTTGCAGGGCCAAATTTTGAACAATTGGCGTTACTTCAAAAAAGTGTGGGCATTCGTCTCATTGCCTCTGGAGGAGTGGCATCTATTCAAGATGTGAAAAAGTTAAATGATATGAATATATATGGTGTCATAATTGGAAAGGCGCTTTACGAGAAAACGATTGATTTAGAAGAAGTGTTACAGGTAACGAAGTTATGTTAGCGAAACGAATTATTCCATGTCTAGATGTGAAAGAAGGGCGAGTCGTAAAGGGGGTAAATTTTATAGGATTACAAGATGTCGGTGATCCGGTTGAAATAGCTGAAGCATATAACGTGGCAGGGGCAGATGAAATCGTATTTTTAGATATTACAGCGACTCATGAAGGAAGAAAAACGATTATAGATGTTGTAGAAAAAACAGCAGCTAAAGTATTTATTCCTCTTACGGTTGGCGGGGGGATTTCAAGTGTGAAAGATATGTACAATTTACTAAGAGCTGGAGCAGACAAAGTTTCAATAAACTCAGCGGCAGTGCGAAATCCGAAGCTAATCGAAGAGGGCGCAGAACACTTTGGATCACAATGTATTGTCGTGGCAATTGACGCTAGAAAAGTAGCAGAAGATAAATGGAACGTATACGTCAACGGCGGAAGAGTTGACACAGGAATAGATGCCATAGAATGGGCGAAGCGTGTTGTTAAGCTCGGGGCGGGTGAAATTTTGTTAACGAGTATGGATGCAGATGGAACGAAAAGTGGATATGATCTTCGTTTAACAGAAGAAATTTCAAAAAGTGTTTCCATTCCAGTCATCGCATCAGGAGGCTGTGGTCATACGGATCACATTATAGAAGTTTTTCAAAAGACAACAGTTGATGCAGCATTAGCGGCATCCATCTTTCATTATGGTGAGGCGACAGTGCAGAGTGTAAAGCGAAAATTAAGAGATGCAAATGTTGAGGTGCGGTTATGAAACCTAATTTTTCAAAAGGATTAATACCGGCAATTGTCATCGAAGAAGGTACGAAAGAAGTTTTAATGCTAGCTTATATGAATGAAGAAGCATATGAAAAAACGTTAGAGACGAAAAGAACATGGTTTTACTCTCGTTCGAGGCAGTCGTTATGGAATAAGGGAGAAACATCAGGGAATGTTCAATATGTGCAATCTCTATACTTAGATTGTGATCAAGATTCAATTGTTGTGAATGTGAAACAAGTAGGACCTGCTTGTCATACGGGGGAGAAGACATGTTTTCACTATCAAATTATATAGGGGGATACATATGGAAAATGCCTTTAAGTTGCTGTATAAAACAATTGAAGAACGAAAGGAAAGCCCACTTCCTGAATCGTATACAAATTATTTATTTTCAAAAGGAGAAGATAAAATTTTAAAGAAAATTGGTGAAGAGTGTGCTGAAGTAATTATCGCATGTAAAAACAATGATAAAGAAGAAGTAGTGAAAGAAATGGTTGATGTATTTTATCACTGTTTCGTTTTATTAGCTGAAAAAAATATCGCATTGGAAGATGTCATGCGAGAGGTGAAAGAACGAAATGGAAAGCTTTCGAGAATTGGGGATAGAAGGGAAATAGATACATTATAAGGGGGAATGTATATGAAAGTAGATTATCATCTTCACTTAGAAGAAGGACCGTATTCAATAGGGTGGCTTGCTAAAATAAATGAAGCGTTGGAATGTTATGAACCGCTTCAAGAAAGGCATTCTATGGATTGGCTTATGAAAACACAAGAGCGTTTGCAAAAACGTGTGAAGGAAGGGCCATTTACAACAGAATGGATAGATCTATATTTAGAAGAAGCTGTGCGAAAAGGAATAAAAGAAGTGGGAATTGTTGATCATCTATATCGTTTTCATGAAGCAAAAGGATATTATGAAAAATATGTAGATATTAGTGATTCTAAGCTCGGTCGTATACAAAAAGAATGGTTAGATCAAGTAAGGGTAGTTTCACTGTATGATTTTACAAAGGCAATTGAAGAGGCGAAAGAACGATGGAGTAAAAGAGGTGTCAAACTTAAACTTGGAATTGAAGCGGATTATTTTATTGGTTGTGAAGGAGAGTTAAAAGAATTATTAGCGCTAGGAGACTTTGATTATGTAATTGGTTCCGTTCATTTTCTAAATGGCTGGGGATTTGATAATCCAGATACGAAAGAATATTTTGAGGTGCATGACCTACGCGCATTATACGATACGTTTTTTAAAACAGTTGAGAGTGCGATTCGTACCGAGTTATTTGATATTATCGCTCATCTAGATAATATCAAGGTATTTAATTATCGATTGGATGAGAATGAACAGCTTTCTTATTATAAGGAAATTGCCTGTGCGTTAGTAGAAACGAATACGGCAACAGAAATAAATGCAGGATTGTACTATCGTTATCCTGTTCGTGAAATGTGCCCAAGTCCACTATATTTACAAGTATTAGCTAAGTATGGTGTTCCAATTACGATTTCTTCGGATGCCCATTATCCAAATGATTTAGGAAACTATGTACAAGAGAATGTACAAACATTACGAGCGCACGGTGTTACTCAGGTTGCAACATTTACGAAGCGAGCAAGAGTAATGAGGTCGCTTGAAGAAGAAGTAACAAATTCAAAATGAAACGCAATTTTTTGATGAAAACCACCCTTTTTGTTCAAAATAAGAAAGAATGAAAAGGAGGGTAAGAAATGGCGAAACAACAAAATAAACAAAATGTACAAGTTGCACAGCAACAAGCTTATACTTCTGAAACGAATGCTGCATCTCAATCGGTTATTGAGGAGCAAATTAGCGATACGGTTGCAGAAGGAACTATTGATGTGAAGCTCGGAAAAGAATCGCAGGAAAAAGCGTAAGAAGAGGGGAGAGTTGCATCTCCTCTTTTTTCATGGAAAAGTGTCGATTTTCAAAACTATAATCAAATTCCTTGGTTTTTATATGTGGATTTCTTACAATGAAATATAAGAGATATCTTATTTTCTATAGAAGAGGTGTTAGTAGTGGCAAAAATATTAGTAGCGGGAAAAATTCCGGAAATTGGATTAGAACTATTAAAAGATCATGATGTAGAAATGTACGATAAAGAGGAATTAATTTCTATAGATGAATTAACAGAGCGTGTAAAAGATAAAGATGCATTGTTAAGTTTACTTTCGACAAAGGTGCCAAAAGAAGTTATTGATGCAGCGCCTCATTTAAAGATTGTTGCAAACTATGGTGCTGGTTACGACAATATTGATTACACGTATGCGGGTGAAAAAGGAATTGCAGTAACGAATACACCGAAAGTATCAACGGAAGCGACTGCAGAATTAACATTTGCACTTCTTTTAGCAGCGGCGCGTAGAATTCCTGAAGGGGATACGTTATGTCGTACGACTGGATTTAACGGATGGGCACCGTTATTTTTCTTAGGACGAGAAGTCCACGGTAAGACAATCGGAATTATTGGTCTTGGAGAAATCGGGAAGGCTGTTGCAAAACGTGCGAAAGCATTTGGAAGGGATGTTTTATATACAGGGCCAAATCGTAAGTTTGAAGCTGAAAGTGAACTGGGAGCAACGTATGTGACGTTGGAAAAATTATTACAAACAGCAGATTTTATTACAATTAACTGTGCTTATAATCCGAAATTACATCATATGATTGATGAAGAGCAGTTTAAAATGATGAAGAAAACAGCGTATATTGTAAATGCTTCACGTGGACCAATTATGAATGAAGCAGCACTTGCTCATGCATTAAAAACGAATGAAATTGAAGGGGCAGCTCTTGATGTGTTTGAATTTGAACCGAAAATTACAGAAGAGCTAAAAGAGTTAAAGAATGTAGTACTTGCTCCACACGTAGGGAATGCAACGTTTGAAACTCGTGATGCGATGGCTGAAATGGCTGTCAGAAATATTTTAGCTGTATTAAACGGCGAAGAGCCAGTAACACCTGTAAATCAAAAGGTATTAGTCACAAAATAAAAAGAAACCTTCCGGACTCGGAAGGTTTTCTTATTTTTCTTTATTCGCTTTTTTAGACGGTCTTTGTCTAATGAATTGAGATAACATGTACAAAATATATAGTGGAATGGCAATGAATAAGAAAACAGAAAAATTGCCAAATCCTGTTTGATACATTGTAATAATGATTCCAACTAAAAATAGTGTAATAATGATGCTATATCGTGGAATTGGTACATCTTTTAAACTCGGGATACGAATGCGGCTCACCATTAAAAATGCGAACGTTACAAATACGGTAATAAGAACGATTTTTGGAATGGTATGTGAAAATAATGTTAAGAAAGCAACAAGCCCTCCCGCTGCTGTAATCGGTACTCCAGTGAAATATTTCATTGAAGTAGAAGATGGTGTTACATTAAATCGTGCTAAACGATATGCTCCGAAAAGAGGGAATAATCCCGCTATGTATAATCCGATGATTCCGTAGTTTGAGAAAGATGTGTAATACATTAAAACAGCAGGTGCTGCACCAAATGTTACGACATCTGCAAGCGAGTCGAGCTCTTTTCCCATTTGTGAATCAACACGTAATAAACGAGCAACACGACCATCAAGACTATCTAACATCATCCCGATAAGTACTAAAATAGCAGCTGATTTATAATATCCTAAAGATGCATAGCCGATTGATAAAAATCCGCTATATAAATTTCCGAGCGTAAATAAGTTTGGAATAGCTGCTCTATACAAAATCTGATCCCTTGCTTTCTGTAATAAATTCTTAATTAGTGTATGAAAGTTTACTTATTTTATCATACCATAAATTTATTCCTCATACGAAAGAAATTACCAATTTGTGAAAGATTTCATAGAAGGATGATTTAAAAATTAAGTGAAAATAAAAAGAGGAAGCAACTTGTATAAAGTTGCTTCCTTTACTATTCAAATTTCGTTGTCATCGTTCCAGTTTTATATTGATTATTAGGATCGAAACGTAATAAATCTCCATAAATTAATTTATCGGAGAGTTTTAATTCTGTTTTTGCTTTTTCAATATACGGCTGACATAGCGTCATATCAGCTTCTTCACCCGTACTTCTTTTGTAGCACATATTTTTTGTATAAACATACTCTTCAGAAACAAAGCTACCATCACGCATTACCATAAGCGGGTCTTTTTCTTTAATAAATAAGTCAGTTCCAAATTCAACGGATTTATTTGTTTTAATACCAAGTAAATGAAGGAGCGTTGGTTTAATATCAATTTGACCAGATACTTTAGAAACAACTTTTCCTTCTTGACCAGGCACATGAATAATAAGAGGAACTCGTTGTAATTGCATAGAATCGAATGGTGTAATAGTATCTTTTCCTAGGAACTGTGCCATAGCTGCGTTATGGTTTTCGGAAATACCATAATGATCACCATAAATGACAATAACGGAATTATCATACAGTCCTTCTTCTTTTAATTGTTTAATAAATAATTTAAGAGCTTCATCTGTGTAACGAACAGTTGGGAAGTAGCGGTTTACAACACCACTTTCTGAGTTGAATTCATCAACATATTGGTCTTCCGGATTTAGAAGAAACGGAAAATGATTTGTTAATGTAATAAATTTTGTATAGAACGGTTGCGGTAAAGATTTTAACTTTGGAATAGATTGTTCAAAGAACTGTTTATCTTTTAATCCCCAACCGACAGACATTTGTTCCGTTCCTGCGTAATCATTTAAATTAAAGTAACGATCATATCCAAGCGCAGGATACATTACATCCCGATTCCAAAACGTTTTATCATTTGAATGGAAGACGGCAGAAGAATATCCGTATTTCTTTAATTGTTCTGGTGTCGCTGTGTATTCGTTTGTTGCATGAGTAAAGAATACAGAACCACGATCTAGCGGATAAAGTGAGTTTTCAACGATAAATTCAGCATCAGAAGTTTTGCCTTGTCCAGTTTGATGATAGAAGTTATCGAAATAGAAACTATCCTTAATAAATTCATTTAAAAATGGGGTAATTTCTTTTCCATTTATTTTTTTATTAATAACAAAGCTTTGTGTAGATTCCATTGAAATTAAAATTACATTTTTACCTTTTGCAGCTCCAAATAAGTTTTTATCAACTTGTTTGTCTTTTGAGTCTGTATAGTTTTTGATTTCAGAAAATCCATCCCCACTTGCAAATACACGCTCAGCTGAAGACTTGGATTGAAGTGTAATATCAAATAGATGATATGTGTATAAACCTAAATTCTTTACGACAGTTTGACGGTCAAATGAGCGCGAGAACATTTGTGGTTTATAAATAACTGATACAACAATTTGTAGTGCTAATAAAGCTGTTACACCGCTAAAGAAAGTTCGCTTCTCTGAGCGGGAAAGTGGTGTTTTGTCGCCAAATGATGGGAATTTACGCGAAATAAACATTAAAATAATTGCATCTGCAAATAAAAGTAATGTTTTGTACGTAAAGAGTTCTTTTATACTTGTCCCTAAATCAGCCATATTGTTTGTTTGGAATAAAACCGGGAAAGTAACGAAATCGTTATAGAACCCATAAAACATTGCGTTTCCAAATAAAATAAATGACAGTATAAAACTGATTCCAATTATAATTCGGTTTCGGTGCTTAGATGCAAGTAAAGCTAAGCCGAAAAATAAAAGTAACGCAGCTAGTGGATTAATAAAAAGCATGAATTCTTCAAAGAAATTATCAATTTTAATATCAAATGCTAGCTTGTACACAATATATGTTTTAATCCATAGTAAAACGACTGCAACGAGTGCAAATCGCAGTTTTGGAAACAGATGTTGTAGCATAATATACTCCTCTCCTAAAAAGCATGACAGTTCTTGTGAGTCAGTTTGCTTAACGACTCATTTTATATATACGAACAGTCCTTTGTTATTATGATTATTATACTATGAGTATCATTATACGAAAATAAAAGAGAGTTGTGGGCTTTTTTATAATAATCGAGTAGAAAAAGAGTGGTGGGAGACAATAAAACAGAATTTCTATGTATGATAATTATCGTACGCAGAAAGAATCGCGTGATAATACGGAGGTTATAATGCGAAAATTATTATATTTTATAGCATGCAGTAGTGTTATACTTTTTACCTCACCGAGTGTGTCAATAGCTCAATATGATGCACCTCTTATGGAAGATGCACTTTATTCTGTTTTATTTCCAAAAATAAATAAAGCAATTGAAAAACAATATGGAAGTTTGAAACCGTATCAATGTCCTAAAATTATTAGTTTAAAAAAAGTGTATAGCGGTACATATTTATTTCAAGCAAGTATTGAAGTGACAAAGTATGAACGTGTTGCTGGGAAAATTGCTCCCCCATTTGAGAAGGTAACGATTACATTTAATAACGAAGAAGGCGAATGGGAAGTGACAAAGATTTCAGTAAAGCGCTTACCAAATGATACAAAATTAAACTGTAAAAAAACAATATAAAAAATTGTTTGACAAATAAAATGGTCCTTTGGTATTGTTAATAGCAACAATTAGATGTTTGAAAATTAAATAGACTTACCTCATCTACTCTCAAAGGTAGAGGCCGCGATAGGAAAGAGTAAGCTATGGGAGATTTCATGGAATCTGTGATCATAGGCTGAAAGGGACTATTGCCGAAATATAAGAATAACCATCTTATTCATATATTGGGACTACATTGAATAAATGTAGTACTGTCATAAGATTTATTTTATGGAGAGCTATTTGGAGATGTTGATGCGGTTTCTTATTTTGAGGAGATAACAACTCGTTTATTTTTTCAATATATATTTTTCCTAATAAGAAACGCGTGTGAACATTGTTCCGCGCGTTTTTTGTCTATCTAAAAGCGTGCTGCAATGAATAGAAGATTGGGGTTATGAGTTTTAGAGGAAATAAGGGAGGAATTTAAATGTATTTACACGGCACAAGCCGAATTAATGGGCAAGGACACTTAGAAATTGGAGGGTGCGATACGACGCAGCTAGCAAAGCAATACGGAACACCACTTTATGTATACGATGAAGAGTCTATTCGAGGAAAATGCCGAGCATTTCATCGTGCTTTTAAAGAAAGTGGTTTCTCTTATCAAGTAGCATATGCAAGCAAGGCGTTCTTGTGCATGGAGATGTGCCGAGTAGCTCGTGAAGAGAATATGTCATTAGACGTTGTTTCTGGAGGAGAATTATATACTGCGCTCCAAGCAGGATTTCCAGCATCACGTATTCATTTTCATGGAAATAATAAAACAGAAGAAGAGATAGTGATGGCTCTTCAGGCGAATATCGGTTGTTTTGTCGTAGATAATTTCTTTGAATTAGAAGTTTTACACGATTTAGCGATGCAACATGGAAAGTTTGTGAACATATTAATTCGTGTAACGCCTGGAGTAGAGGCGCACACACATGAATATATTACAACAGGCCAAGATGATTCGAAATTTGGATTTGGCGTTTCAAACGGTCAAGCGATGCAGGCAATTGGATTTGCTTTACAAAAATCCAATTATAATGTGCTAGGGATTCATTCACATATCGGATCGCAAATATTTGAAACAGCTGGCTTTGTTCGAGCGATTGAAGTTCTTCGCCAATTTTTAGAAGAAGTGAGAGAGCAAACAAACTATGTAGTAAAAGTGTTAAATGTAGGCGGGGGATTTGGAATACGCTACACAGAGTCGGATACACCGTTAACTCTTGAGACATATGTGCGAGCTGTAACAAGTGCAGTGAGAGAACAATTTACTGTATGTGAATATCCATTGCCAGAAATATGGATTGAACCAGGCCGTAGCATTGTAGGTGATGCTGGGACAACAATTTATACAGTTGGATCTGTGAAAGATATTCCTGGTATTCGGAAATATGTATCAGTCGATGGTGGAATGACAGATAATTTAAGACCTGCTTTATATAGTGCGCGTTATGAAGCAATGTTAGCGAATCGAGGGAATGATGAGAATGAGGAACTCGTTTCGATTGCGGGGAAATGTTGTGAGAGCGGAGATATGTTGATTTGGGATATTCATTTACCGAAAGTCGCTTCTGCTGATTTACTAGCAGTTTCCTGTACAGGAGCCTACGGGTACTCGATGGCGAATAATTACAATCGGATTCGAAGACCAGCCGTTGTCTTTGCAAAAGGCGGAACATCGCAAGTAGTTGTGGAACGCGAAACATATGAAAATATTATTGGGAACGATCGCATACGTATTAAAGAGCTTGTTTAAATAGAAAAAGGAGTTGTTCGGATGGGCAATTCCTTTTTTGTAAAATAAAATAATTAAAATATATCGGAAAACTAGGATTGAAAAAAATCAGAATTGTGATAAAATACAAATACAAAGCTTATCAAGAGAAGCGGAGGGAACTGGCCCGAAGAAGCTCGGCAACCTGCTTATAGAAAGCAAGGTGCTAAATCCAGCAAAATGGAATCCATTTTGAAAGATAAGGTAAAATATATTACCGAACAGTCTTTTCGAAATGGGAAAGATTTTTTTTATGAATAAAAAGGGGGGCTGTTCGCGTGGGTGTACGGGAACATTTTGATGAAGTATCCGAGAAGATTGAAGCGATGC
Organism: Bacillus sp. AF62; assembly: GCF_050312695.1. Taxonomy (NCBI): domain Bacteria; kingdom Bacillati; phylum Bacillota; class Bacilli; order Caryophanales; family Bacillaceae; genus Bacillus; species Bacillus sp. AF62. Next base: position 28,189 of record NZ_JBNPJZ010000042.1, read on the forward strand.
TTGCTGATATGAAATATGGCTCAATTACAATTGTTGTGCAAGATGGAAAAGTAATTCAGTTAGAGAAAAGTGAAAAAGTACGCTTAAAGTGAAAAGCGCTGACTAGAAAAACTAGAGGCGGTTTTAACCTATTTTCATTAGGTTAAAACCGTCTTTTTGCTTTTACAGGGGGAAAAAACATGTTGACGTATGAAACGTGGGAAGAAAATGTTGTTTCGTTTTCGGAAGAAGATGAAACAAAAGGCGCGTTATCAGTATTAAATTGGGCTTATGAAGAGTATAAAGATGAAATCGTCTACGCATGTAGCTTTGGGGTGGAAGGTATGGTATTACTGCACCTTATAAACCAAGTAAATCCATCTGCTAAAGTTGTATTTTTGGATACAAATGTTCATTTTCAAGAAACATATGAATTAATTCAAAGAGTGAGGGAACGATTTCCTTCATTGAATATTATAGAAAAGCAGCCAGAACTTACACTTGATGAACAGGCGAAGTTGCATGGTGAAAAACTGTGGGAGAGCAATCCGAATCTTTGTTGTAAGATTAGAAAAATTTTACCTTTAGAAAAATCATTAGTCGTGGAAAAAGCATGGATATCGGGCTTAAGAAGGGAACAATCAGAAACACGTAAGCATACAAAGTTTATAAATCAAGATCATCGTTTTCAATCTATTAAAGTTTGTCCACTCATTCATTGGACGTGGAAAGAAGTTTGGCGATATGTATACAAACATAGCTTGCCGTATAACCCGTTGCATGATGTTGGCTATCCAAGTATTGGGTGTGAGAAATGTACTTTACCTGTAGGGGATGGTGGCGATTCAAGAGATGGTAGATGGGCTGGGAAAGTGAAAACCGAATGTGGTCTTCATTATCAATAAGATGAATCTTGAAATAAAGCTAAGAGGGGATATAGAAAATGAGCACAGTAAACGAATTAGTAAACCGTATAGATGAGACATATAATATATCACAAATTGAAAAAGAAATTAAATTAGACAACATTGCTTTAAGTGATTTAGAACTATTGGCGACAGGTGGATATAGCCCGCTTACTGGTTTTTTGGGGAAGGAAGATTATGATTCAGTCGTAGAAACGCTTCGTTTAGCAAATGGTAGTGTGTGGAGTATACCAATTACATTACCGGTAACAGAAGAAGTCGCAGAAAGCCTGAAGACCGGAGAGGAAGTAAAGCTTGTCAACAATGGAAATATATATGGTGCTATTCAAATAGAAGATATTTTCGTACCAGATAAAGAAAAAGAAGCGTTACTTGTATATAAAACAACGGATGAGGCTCATCCAGGAGTGAAAAAATTATATGAACGACCAAACGTTTACGTTGGAGGAACTATTATTCTAACAAAACGCTTTGAAAATAATCAATTTCCTTCTTATCATTTAGACCCAATTGAAACGAGAGAAGAATTTAAAAAACGTGGGTGGAAAACAGTAGTCGGATTTCAAACGAGAAACCCGGTACATCGTGCCCATGAGTATATTCAAAAATCTGCTCTTGAAATTGTAGATGGTCTCTTTTTAAATCCACTCGTTGGAGAAACGAAATCGGACGATATTCCTGCTGATGTAAGAATGGAAAGCTATGAAGTACTCCTTCAAAACTATTATCCGAAAAATCGTGTCTTTTTAAGTGTATTTCCTGCTGCAATGCGTTACGCAGGACCAAGGGAAGCGATATTTCATGCGTTAGTAAGAAAGAATTTTGGATGTACCCACTTTATTGTAGGACGTGATCATGCCGGAGTAGGAGATTATTACGGAACATACGAAGCGCAAGAAATCTTCACGAATTTTACGATAGAAGAGTTAGGCATTACACCACTATTCTTTGAACATAGTTTTTACTGCACGAAATGTGAAGCGATGGCTTCAACGAAAACATGCCCGCACGGAAAAGAAAATCATGTTATTTTATCAGGTACGAAAGTAAGAGAATTATTAAGAAACGGTGAGATTCCGCCAAGTACATTTAGTCGTAAAGAAGTAGTAGAAGTGCTAATTAAAGGTTTAAAAAAAGAAGTAGTAACAGAATAGGGAGAGAACGAGATGGATACGAATATTACTTGGCATACAGCTTCGGTTTCAAAAGATGAGAGAAGAGTGAAGAATGGACATCACAGTTTTGTAATTTGGTTTACTGGTTTATCAGCTTCGGGTAAATCTACAGTAGCGAATGCGGTCGCTCGTAAATTGTTTGAAAAGAATATTGGAAATTATGTGCTGGATGGGGATAACATTCGCCACGGTTTAAATAAAGACTTAGGATTTTCTGAAAGTGATCGCATGGAAAATATAAGACGTATTGGCGAAGTGGCAAAGTTATTTGTAGATCAAGGAACAGTTGTCCTTACAGCATTTATTTCACCATTTCGAGTAGACCGCAAACAAGTAAGAGATTTATTAGCGGCAGATGAATTTATTGAAATTTTTGTGAAGTGTCCGATTGAAGAGTGTGAGAAACGTGATCCGAAAGGGCTTTATAAAAAGGCAAGAAAAGGTGATATTAAGGATTTCACAGGTATTGATTCGCCTTATGAAGAGCCAGAGCAAGCAGAATTAATTGTAGAAACGCACAAATATTCTATTGAAGAATGTGCAGAACAAATCGTGCAGTACTTACAAGAGCGTAGTTTTATCCCGCTATTTGCCGGGAAGTAAAATTCCTACCTCAAAGTTCGGTTGGGATCGGGCTGCCCGTAAATACCCGATTGGTTAAGGCTAATAATCAGCGTGGGATGAACAAAACTCTACTGATTAAAGTTTCACTTTATATAGGGGGATTTAAAAATGAGTTATGAAAAAGTATGGGCTAACAATGAAAAACTAAATCAAACGGAGAAAAATAAATTAGAAAAAGATGGATTAGAAATTTTTAATGATATTCCTTACTATGCGGAAAATGGATTTGAATCTATTCCGAAAGAAGAGTGGGATGCCTTTAAATGGGCAGGATTGTATTTACAACGTCCAAAAGAAGCTGGTTATTTTATGATGCGGGTAAATATTCCGTCAGGGATTATTACAAATGCGCAGGCAGAAGTACTTGCTTCTATCGCTGAGGATTATGGACGTGATGTAATAGATATTACTACGAGACAGGCGATTCAGTTTCACTGGTTAGAAATTCAGCAAATTCCAGATATTTTTAAAAGATTAGCAAGAGTTGGATTATCTTCAGCGGGGGCTTGTGGTGATATAACGCGGAATATTACAGGTAATCCGCTTGCTGGAATTGATGCAAATGAACTATTTGATACGACACATATTGTGAAAGAGGTATATGACTATTTCCAACATAATGAAGAGTTTTCTAATTTGCCACGTAAATTTAAAATGTCTATTAGTTCTAATATTTATAACTCAGCAAACGCAGAGATTAACTGTGTTGCATTTACACCTGCTACGAAAGAAATAGATGGTGAGAAAAAAGTTGGTTTTCATATAAAAGTAGGCGGAGGATTATCAGCCCGTCCATATTTAGCTGATGAATTAGATGTGTTCGTTTTACCAGAAGAAGTGAAGGCCGTGGCAATTGCGATTGCTACTATATTCCGTGATTTTGGATATCGTGAGAAACGTCATTTAGCCCGTTTGAAATTTCTTGTTGCGGACTGGGGAGCAGAGAAATTTAAAGAGAAACTAATAGAGTATACAGGGCCTTTACAAAGTAAAGGGGAAAGTGCACTCAAAGGATGGAATGCAGGCTATTTTTATGGTGTTCAAGACCAAAAACAAGAGGGATTAAAATATGTAGGTTTTAATGTACCGGTAGGTCGTTTACATGCAGAAGAAATGTTTGAGATTGCAAGAATCGCAAAGCAATATGGAAATGGACAAATTCGTACATGTAATTCACAAAATTTCATTATTCCGAACGTTCCTCCGGAAAATGTAAAAGGATTACTTAGTGAACCGTTGTTTGAAGCGATATCTGCAAGCCCAAAATCATTTATTGGTCATGCGGTTTCATGTACCGGTATTGAATATTGTAATCTTGCACTAGTAGAAACGAAAGAAAGATTACGAAAAATTGCAGAATACTTAGATACACAAATTGCACTCGATGTTCCAGTTCGAATTCATATGGTAGGCTGCCCGAATTCATGTGGTCAACGTCAAATTGCTGACATTGGGTTACAAGGGGTGAAAATGAAAACGAAGGAAAAGGGAATTGTTGAAGCATTTGAGATATATGTAGGTGGAACGTTGTTAGATGGCGGTGCCTACAATCAAAAGTTAAAAGGAAAAATAGATGGCGAGGATTTACCTGATGTACTCGCATCATTTATAAGTTATTTCAAAGAGAATAAATTACCAGCCGAAACATTTTATGATTTTGTAGGGCGTGTTGGTGTAGACACATTACAAATAGCGTTAAATAACGTGTTAGAAGAAGTCATAGCGTCTTAGGGGGGACAATATGGATTTATATCGATTTGAAGCTGTATTAGTGAGTGATATTGTTCCGATTGTTGTTGTTGCTCAAAGTGAAGAACAGGCATTTAAGCTTGCGGAGATTGAGCTTGAAAAACATTTCTTACCGTTGCCAGAGGTAAAAGAGATTTCTTTGTTTGAAAAAAAGAAGATTCGAAAAGGTGCAGCATTTGTTATTCATGAGTAGAGATTAGTAATACGAAAAAATAAAAACTTCCATTCTTATATACGAATGGAAGTTTCATTTTAATAGTAGAAATGAGGAGAGATGATGGGGAAGGTTTATATTGTTGGAGCGGGTCCTGGCGATCCAGATTTAATTACTGTTAAAGGGTTGAAATGTATTGAGAAGGCAGATGTTATTTTATACGATCGCCTTGTGAATAAAGAGCTGCTTTCACACGCAAAGCCTGACGCGGATTTAATTTATTGCGGGAAACTCCCGAATTATCACACGATGAAGCAAGAAACAATTAATACATTTCTTATTAAGTATGCGAAAAAAGGGAAAGTTGTAACGAGGCTTAAGGGCGGCGATCCATTTGTATTTGGTAGAGGGGGAGAAGAAGCGGAAGCATTAGCAAAGCAAGGTGTACCATTTGAAATCGTCCCAGGTATTTCGTCTGGAATAGCTGCACCTGCTTATGCTGGTATTCCAGTGACGCACCGTGATGCAAGTGCAAGTTTTGCTATTGTGACTGGGCATAGGAAAGAAGGTGCTGAAGAAGAAGTGAAATGGGAAAGTTTAGCGAAAGGTGTAGAGACTTTAGCCATATATATGGGGGTTATTAATTTGCCCTACATATGTGAGCAACTTATGAAGCATGGAAAAGATAAAAGTACGCCAGCTGCTATTATTGAGCAGGGGACGACGTCTATGCAACGTACAGTTGTTGGGACATTAGGAACAATTGTAGATGTTGCGAAAAAAGAGCAAATTCAAAATCCGAGCATGATTGTAATTGGAGAAGTTGTCCGTTTTAGAGAAAAAATCCATTGGTTTGAGAAGCAAACGGAAAATGCTTATCAAGTAAGTGGAGTGTTGTAAAATGAAAGCCGTCTTATATATATGTCATGGAAGTCGTTTGAAGACAGCGAAAGAAGAGGCGATTCAATTTATTACATCGTGTATGAGTCGTATAGAAGCGAATATTCAAGAAGTTTGTTTTTTAGAGTTAGCGAATCCTTCTATTGAAGATGGTTTTCGTACATGTGTGAAGCGTGGGGCCACGGAGATTATTGCCATCCCTGTTTTTTTATTAGCGGCAGGTCATGTGAAGAAAGATATTCCATTTGAATTGGTAAAGCTCAAGAATCAATATCCGAATGTTAAAGTGACTTATGGTAATCCGTTTGGTGTATCAGAAACACTTATCAAATCAGTATATAACGGAAGTGGTATTGAAAAGGAAGGGAAGGCTGAAGTGACCCTTCTGCTCGTTGCAAGAGGAAGTAGTGATCCTGAAGTATTACAAGATATAAAATGGATCGCCTCTTTATTTCAAGCTGAGGAGAAAATTAAAAAAGTTGAGGTTTGTTATTTAGCGGCTGCGGAGCCGAAATTTGAGAGGAAATTGAAGGAAGTTGTAGAACGGGAAGTGGAGAACATCGTTGTGCTACCTTATTTGTTATTTACAGGTTTACTTATGAAACATATTGAGAAAGAAGTGCGCCAATATGCATTGGAAGAGATAAAAATCAGTCCATATTTAGGGAAGAATGAAGCGTTACAAGATATGTTAATTCAGAAAACGACGGAGTTATTGAAAGGAGATCAGTATGTATCCACTTACAGTGCGAGTTAATGAGAAACGCGTTGTTGTTATTGGTGGGGGAAAAGTTGCAGGATTTAAAATTATTCCTTTACTCAAACAAGGTGCGGATATAGTTGTGATCAGTCCAGAATTAGATGCGAATTTAGTAAAACTTGTGGAAGAAAAGAAAATTCGTTGGTATCAAAGAGAATATGAAAAAAGTGATATTAAAAATGCTTTTTTAGTTGTTGCAGCGAGTAGTGATTCAATATTAAATGAACAAGTTGCTGAAGATGCCGCAGAGAATCAATTAGTAAATGTTATTACAAATCCGGAAAGTGGTAATGTTCACTTTCCAGCAGCGATTCATCGTGGTTTGCTTAATATAGCAGTTTCTACTGGGGGAGCGAGCCCAAAGCTCGCAAAAAAAATTCGAGATGAGATTGCAAATAAATATGATGAGACATATGAATCGTATTTAGATTTTTTATATGAAGTAAGGGTGAAGTTAAAAGATTTACAGTTAGAAAAGAGAGAACGAAATATATTACTCCAAGAAGTGTTGAAATCAGTATATGTGCAAAACGAGAGAGAAAGAGAAAGTTTTTTGCGAGAATTAGAGGGAAAGGTTTTAAAATAATAAAAGATAAAGTGCGCTTTACAAATATAAAAATATAATTTATAATCACAAGTAACTTCAATAGATGAAATCGATGAGCAAGAAGAGTACGTATATTTGATGCGTTCAGAGAGCTGGGGTTAGGTGGGAGCCCGGTACGATAAATTATACAGAATGGGCTTGCGAGAGGTATGTTGAACATTGTAGTAGGCAACCCGGGTTCCGCCGTTAAAAGGATAGAGTATCGGAATTATTCCTGTACTTGAACAAGTGGGATTTATCAATCCAATTGAGGTGGTACCACGGTATTTACATTACATATATCGTCCTCTACATGCATATTTGCGTGTAGGGGACTTTTTTATTTTCTAAAGGAGGTGTGCGAGTATGAAATGAAAGTGTATAATTAACAAAATTTTAAATATTCAGAAAAGGGGAATTTATGATGAAAGAAACACAGCAATGGACGTCGAAAATAGGCTTTGTACTCGCAGCAGCCGGAGCCGCAGTAGGTCTTGGTGCGATATGGAAATTTCCATATGTTGCAGGTAATGGCGGGGGAGGCGCATTCTTCCTTGTATTTTTACTATTAACTTTATTTATAGGTATGCCTCTTCTAATAGCGGAGTTTGTTATTGGACGTAGCACGCAAAAAGAGGCGGTTACAGCTTATAAAGTACTAGTGCCAAATAGCAAATTATATCCTTGGATTGGTCGTATGGGAGTTGCTACTTGTTTTAGTGTACTATCTTTTTATAGTGTTGTAGGTGGATGGATTTTACTTTATTTATATTATAGTGTGACAGGAAGTTTCTGGAATGGAGTAGCTGATTATGGACAATTGTTCGGTGAAACGATTTCAAATCCGTTAAGTGCGATTGGAGCGCAATTTATCTTTATGCTTTGTACGATTTTTGTTGTAAGTAAAGGTGTAGAGAAAGGTATAGAAAAGGCAAGTAAGTACATGATGCCGCTATTATTTATTTTATTTATTGCGATTATTGTTCGTGCGTTAACACTCGATGGTGCTTTTGCTGGAGTAGAGTTCTTCTTAAAACCAGATTTTTCAAAGCTGACAGCAGATACAATTTTATATGCGATGGGACAATCTTTCTTCTCGCTAACTGTAGGTGCCTCGGTAATGGTAACGTATAGTTCGTATTTAAAGAAAGAGGAACATTTAGCGAAATCGGCAACATCTATTGTAAGTTTAACTGTTTTTGTTACAGTACTTGCAGGATTAGCAATTTTCCCAGCGATTTTCGCATTAGGAGTTAAACCGACTGAAGGACCGGGATTACTGTTTATCGTCCTTCCAGCAGTATTTGCAAAAATACCATTTGGTCAATTTTTCTTTATTATGTTTTTAATTTTATTCTTCTTTGCGACTTTAACATCAGCAATTTCAATGCTTGAAATTGTAGTAGCATCTGTTGCGAAAGGTAATGAGAAGAAGCGTCCGTCAGCATCATTATTAATTGGTATTCTTATTTTTGCAGTCGGTATTCCATCAGCGTTATCCTTTGGGATTATGAGTGACGTGAAAATATTTGGGAAAACATTCTTTGATTTAGTCGACTTTTCGGTAAGTAACGTATTGCTGCCGTTAGGAGTACTAGCTATTTCATTATTTGTACCAAATAAAATGAGTAAAGAGTTGTTGATGAAAGAATTAGAAGTGACGGAAACGAAGGGGAAAACGTTATTTAACATTTGGTTCTTCTTACTTCGTTATGTCATTCCGGTAACTGTAATAATTGTATTTTTAAATGTGATAGGTGTATTTAAAATGTTTGCATAAAAAAAGGCGGGGATCTCCCGTCTTTTTTTATGTTGTTGAATGTAATAGACGATTATACGCTTTATAGGTTGTGGTGACTGCGAGGAATGAACCGATTAAAAATAAAACTGATCCGCCAAATGTAAATATCCGGCCGATAAATGTCGCTCTAGCTTCTTCTATTTTTTGTTGTAATTGCGTATTCATATTGATCACCTCGTAAACTATAGGCATTTAGTTATAGTCTATGTAGAATGCCTATATTGTGTGAAGTGTAAATAAAAAACCTCGGTAGGTACCGAGGTTTTTTATAATCCGATATAAGGAGATGGGTCGACTGCGTTTGTCTTGCCGACATTCCATTCTCCAAGATGAAGTTCGAAGTGTAAATGTTGTCCGTATGATTGGCCAGTGTTCCCCATAAATCCAAGCTGATCGCCTTGTTTTACAGTTTGTCCATTCGATACAGAACGGCTATTCATATGAGCATATACTGTCGTATATGTTTTTCCGTTTATACGGTGAGATAAATACACTACGTTTCCGTAACTAGATGATAATTCTGAGCGAATAACAACGCCATCTGCAGCAGCGATAATTGGAACCGTTCCCGAAGCGGCGATGTCAATTCCTTTATGGTTATCTAAAGAACGTACACCAAATCCGGAAGTTTTTGATCCAGCTGCTGGTTTGATAAAGCCACCGATGTTTGTATCATGTGGTGTTGGAGCTGCTTGAGTTGCTTGAGCAGATTTAGTAGCTTGTTGTTTGCGAGCCTCTTCTGCCTGGCGAGCTTCTTCCGCTTTACGAGCTTCTTCGGCCCGTTTTTCTTCTTCAATTGCTTTTTGCACAGCTTGACGTTGATTTTCTAAAATGCCTTTGGATTCTTCTAATCCTTCAATCTCTGAATCTACTTTTGCTACTTTCGTATGTAGATCGTTAATAAGAGTCTGTTGCTGCTGTTGGTTATTTTGTAATTCTTGTTGTTTTTGTTCTAGTTTTTGCTCAGATTCTTTCAGTTGTTGTTCTTTTTTCTCAACAGCTTCTTTTTCTGTAGTTACAGCATTTTGATCAGATGTTTGTTTTTTTACAATATCTGTATCGTTGTTTAATATTAAACTTACGGAGTACATATTATCAACAAGATCAGCAATGTTTGTAGAGTTTGTTAATACTTCTGTAATGATATTTGTACGCGGTTTTTCTTGCATAGATTGTAATCGTTGTTTAATAACTTCCTGACGTGTATCTATGTTTGTTTGTAATTGTTCTATATGTTTCTTTTTGTCAGTAATTACTTGTTGTGTTTTGCTAATTTCTTTTTTTGTATCGTTTAATTCAGCCTCGTTTTTATTAATAGAAGTAGTTAATTCATCGATTTTCTTCTGTAATTCTTGAATTTCTTTTTCTATTTGTTCTTTCTCGACTGATTTATTTTGTAAGTCACTTTGTTTGCCTTCTAATTCAGATTGAATGTTAGATAATTTATCTTGATTTGTTTCAGCGTATACGGGTGAAAGTAACGGGGAAGCAAAAATCGTTCCTGCTGCTAAAACACTAAACGCTGCAAATTTCTTTTTCATAGTTGTCTGACTCCTTTCCCTATGAATGTTATATATCATAAGAAGAAGAGTGTCTATCGTTGTAATCATAATGTAAAGAAAACTTTATAAAATTGCTAAGTTTTGTCGGAATTTATCATTTTTCAACTTTAATTGTCATAGTACTTACATTTTATTTATGGCTGTAATAAAGGTATATTTTGGGATTTATCTGTAAAATACAGGAGGAAAGTAATAGTTTTTATAGGGTGAAATAGTACTTAGAAAGCTAATAAAACACTAGTGAGGAATCGTTCTCATGTGAGGTTTTCTAACATGGGTTTATTTTTTGTCAAGAAAATTATTTGCATTCGGGCAAAGTTATTTTGTTGTCAGATTTTAAATTTTGATTTATGATTTTTAACAGGGACAAAATGTAGTGAATTGTCGAATAATATGTAATACTCTTAATTTCTTAGTTTTATAGAGATAGAATGAGAGATAGAGTGACACATCGAAGAGGGGGTTACAACAAATATGAAAAGAATAGGACTTGCATGGCAAATATTAATAGGGCTTGCGCTTGGTATTGCGGTTGGGGCGATTTTCTTTGATAATCCAGCTGTTGTGAAGTACTTACAACCAATTGGTGATATTTTCATCCGATTAATTAAAATGATCGTTGTACCGATTGTTGTAGCAAGTATTGTTGTTGGGGTTGCTGGTGTTGGCGATGTTAAAAAACTAGGTCGACTAGGCGGAAAAACAATTCTTTACTTTGAAATTATTACAACAATTGCAATTATTGTTGGTCTATTAATAGCGAATATTTTCCAACCAGGAAAAGGCGTAAATATGGAGCAGTTAACAAAGACAGATATTTCGAAATATACACATACGACAGAGCAAGTACAAAGTCATTCATTTGCAGATACGTTTGTAAATATTGTTCCAACAAACATTATGAAGTCATTGGCTGACGGAGATATGCTTGCTATTATCTTCTTCTCTGTACTATTTGGTTTAGGTGTAGCAGCAATTGGTGAAAGAGGAAGACCAGTTCTTCAATTTTTCCAAGGTGTAGCTGACGCAATGTTTTATGTAACAAACCAAGTTATGAAATTTGCACCATTTGGTGTGTTTGCGCTAATTGGTGTTACAGTTTCTACATTTGGTCTTGCTTCATTAATTCCATTAGGGAAATTGCTAATTGTCGTATATGGGGCAATGATCTTCTTCGTTGTAGTTGTCTTAGGACTTACAGCGAAAATATTTGGAATTAACATTTTCCAATTCTTTAAGATTTTAAAAGACGAGCTGATCTTAGCGTATTCTACAGCAAGCTCAGAAACAGTTTTACCAAAAATCATGGAGAAAATGGAGAAATTCGGTTGTCCGAAAGCAATTACATCTTTCGTTATTCCGACAGGTTATTCATTTAACTTAGATGGATCAACTTTATATCAAGCAATTGCGGCTATTTTCTTGGCGCAAATGTACGGTATTGATTTATCTATTACACAACAAATTACATTATTACTTGTATTAATGGTTACATCAAAAGGTATCGCAGGTGTACCGGGCGTATCATTCGTTGTATTATTAGCGACACTTGGTACAGTAGGTATTCCACCTGAAGGTTTAGCGTTCATTGCTGGTATTGACCGTATTTTAGATATGGCTCGTACAGCAGTTAACGTTGTAGGAAACTCTTTAGCAGCTGTAGTTATGTCTAAGTGGGAAGGTCAATATGACGCTGAAAAAGGACAAGCTTATTTAAAAGAGATTTCTGAAAAGGGTCAAGCTGCTTAATTATAATATGAACAAGCTCTCACATAATATGTGGGAGCTTTTCTGTATATAGAAGAGGAGTATACATAATGAAACGTAAATATGGTGACGGTTCTTCGTGGAAAAGACTAATAGAAAAGAGTTATAGGCTTAAGCAAGTGGAAGAGGGAATGCTCGGAATACTGGATATAAAAAAGGTGAGAGAGCCTAGTTGTAAAGAATATGATGGTAAAGAAATTTGTATTGCAAGTGATGGGTATACGTGGGTTCAATATTTCATTAATGGAAAGAACTTTGCGATTACAGCTATGTTAGATGATAGGCACAATTTAGTGCAATATTATATTGATGTGACGAAAGAATATGAAATAGACGATCGTGGTTTACCGTATTTTGATGATTTATATTTAGATGTAGTATTATTACCTAGCGGTAAGGTGTATGTATTAGATGAAGAGGAGCTAGAGGATGCTTATAAAAGTGGCGATGTCACGAAGGAAGAGTATGAGTTAGCTTGGTACACTACGAAATGGATATTAGCAGCAATAAAAAATAGTGAATTTTATTGGATTTCAATATTGGAAGAAGAAATCGAAAAGTTAAAATGATTATTGTATTCAAGTTTTTGTATAATTACCAAAAAAATCTATACAAAAAATAATTGACTTTTGTTTTGTAAGCGAGTAAAGTTAGGGAAGAAATTATTATTAAAAAATAAATATGAAACCTTCTTATAAAGAGAGGCGGAGGGACTGGCCCTACGATGCCTCGGCAGCGGACTCGATTTCAGAGTGCTGTGCCAAATCCAGCAAGCATGTGCTTGAAAGATGAGAAGAGCGTTTCTTATAGATGTATAAGACCTCTTCTCACCGGAAGAGGTCTTTTGTTATTCATTAGAAAAAGGTTGAAACTAGGGAGAGATGGTACTTTGAAAGAAACGAGAGGAAATGGTTTAGCTTTATTACCACTTGGGATATTTTTGGCGCTATTTATTGGTTCTGGAATTATTACAGGTGATTTCTATAAATTGCCAATACTTGTAGCGATTTCAATTGCTGTAGGAGTCGCTTTAGTGATGAATCGTAAAGAAAGTTTTAATGTGAAAGTAGAGCGGTTCGCTAAAGGTGCAGGAAATCCGGATATTATGATTATGGTATTAATTTTTGTGCTTGCAGGTGCATTTTCTGAAACTGCTAAAGGAATGGGTGGAGTAGACTCAACTGTTAATTTAGCGTTAACTATTTTACCGCCAGGATTTATCGTAGCTGGAATCTTTGTTATTGGTGCATTTATTTCATTAGCAATGGGAACTTCAATGGGAACAATTGCAGCATTAGCGCCGATTGCTGTGGGTATTAGTGGTCAAACTGATATCTCAATTGCGCTTGCAATGGCTACTGTTGTTGGGGGAGCGATGTTTGGTGATAATTTATCATTTATTTCAGATACAACAATCGCAGCTGTTCGTTCACAAGGAACAGAAATGAAAGATAAGTTTAAAACGAATTTTTTAATTGTGTTACCAGCGGCTATTATTACAATTGTACTATTAGTAATAGTTACTTCAGGAAGTGACACGCAAATTAAAGCACATAGCTTTGATTGGATAAAGATTTTACCGTACGCAGGAGTACTTATTACAGCGCTACTTGGCTGGAATGTACTTATTGTATTAACTGGTGGAACTGTATTATCTGGTGTTATCGGTCTTATAGATGGAAGTTACACGTTAGAAAGTTTCTTTAAAAGTGTAACGACTGGAATGGGCGGTATGATGGAGTTAGTATTACTTGCTATATTAATTGGCGGTATGGTTGAATTAATCCAATATAATGGTGGTATTCAATATTTAATGAATGTATTAACACGTAATATTCGTTCGAAAAAAGGTGCAGAATTTGGTATTGCTGGTTTAGTAAGTATGACTAATATGTGTACAGCGAATAATACGATTTCGATTATCTTTACAGGCCCGCTTGCAAAAAATATTGCAGATCAATATGAAATAGACCCTCGTAAATCAGCGAGTGTATTAGATCTTTTCTCATGTTGTGTACAAGGATTAATTCCGTACGGTGCCCAAATGTTAACGGCAGCAGGATTTGCAGCGTTATCTCCGGTTGAATTGTTGCCATATGCATTTTATCCAATCTTAGTTGGAGTATGTGGGATTCTTTCTATTTTAATTGGATTTCCAAGATTTTCGAAAGTAGCTGAGAAAAAAGAGTATCATAAAACAGCTTAATTTAATATGAATGTTAGTAATTAAAAAAACGTGCAGAGAATAAACTCTGCACGTTTTTTTGCGTAAAGGGCTGAATATGACTCGGTCTTAAGTCTGAGTTAAAAACGGTTCTTAAGCTCGTTATGGAAAGATGAAAAAATAGTTAAGATAAGAGTATCAAATCGAAGGGAGGCAAGCACAAGATGAAACAATTTCTAGCGTTTATCGCAGCCGGTATTTTGGCTTTAATTGCTCTTGGTAGTCTTGCTGGTATTGTAGGATTCGCAATCGGAGCAGGAGTTGTATATTGGAGCTATAAATCATTTGTGCAAGCTAAGTCATTTTTTGGAAAGTTAGCTTGGGGTATTGTTGGTTTAATCGGTTTATCCATTGCGCTTTCTCATTCACCAGCATTAATCGGTATCGCTGCTTTAGTGGTTTTATACTACGGATACCGTGAGTGGAAAAAAGAAAAAGATGTAGTTGTTGAATCTGCTCCAGAAAGTTCTAAACCATATAGCAACTTTGAAGATGAGTGGAACAAATTAATGAAAAACTAAAACAATAAATCAAATTATAAATAAAGTAGAAGAGAGGAAGATTTATAATGAAACAATCTTTATTCGGACGTGTACGCGATGCAATTTTAGCTGATTTTCATAACGTGTTAGATGAGAAGGAAAGAAAAAATCCAATTGCGATGTTAAACCAATATTTACGTGATAGTGAGCGTGAAATAACAAAAATTGAGAAGTTAATTGAACGTCATAAAACATTAAAATCTAACTTTGCTCGTGAGCTTGAGCAAGCACGTTATTTCGTTAACAAAAGATCAAAGCAAGCTATCATTGCTCAAGAAGCAGGCGAATTACAATTGCACGAACGTGCGTTAGAAGAGGTAGCTTATTATGAAGGGCAAGTAACTCGATTAGAAGAAATGTATGCAGGTGTTGTAGAGCAAATTGATGAGTTAGAGCGTCGTCTTTCTGAAATGAAAAATAAATTAAAAGAAATGCACGCAAAGCGTATGGAACTAATGGCACGTGAAAATATGGCACATGCAAATCGTCGTATGAATACTGCGATGCATAAAATGGATGAAAATAATCCGTTCTTACGATTTGAAGAAATTGAAGATCACATTCGTGACTTAGAAACTCGTATGAATGAAGAACATGAGCGTGACACATTTGATATGAAAATTGCAAAACTTGAGCGTGAAATGAAAGAAAAGAATGATGTATCGTTAACGAAAGAGTTAACAAAATAATAGTAGTATATTATAAAACAGGCTTATGATATAGTGATAGGAGAAAAGGTGTTGGAAAGCAATGCCTTTTCTTCTATGTATATGTGACAAGAAGGGGGGAGCTGAAATGAAGAAACATTTTTCAAAGACACAATTAATGGGGATGCTCCTCATCATATTTGGATTCGGTCTTTTTCTTGATATGATACTTGGACATTTTGAACCAGGTGGTCTCATTTTTGCATTTATTATGCTTATGTTTGGAAGGCATTATCGTAAAAAGAATCGTTATGTACGGGGAAATGTATTTTTATTTGTTGGTGGTATCGTATTTTTATTCTTCTTATTTTCATCAGCAGCATTTGTTCTTGTCGTATTTGCTTGTTTAGCTTTAATTGGTTATCAATTGATTCAACAAGGGCATCAGCAAAAAGCAATGAAGGTTGAAATTAAAGAAAAAGGGATTATAGACGAAGAGAAGCAAATATATCGTACAGAACCATATTTGAAAAATATGTTTGTAGGCAATGTACGAATGATGGATCATATTTATGAACTTGAGGATATTAATGTTCAATACGGTGCTTGTGATGTGGAAATAGATTTAACTACTGCTATGATTCCAGAAGGAGAAACGGTAATTGTTATTCGGGGTGTCGTTGGTAATATTCGTTTATATGTGCCATATGATATTGAACTTTCTTTAAATCATTCTGTTATCGTCGGACGTGTGCTCTTGCCAGGTCATGAAGAGACAGGGTTTAACCGCAATGTTACATTTAGAACAGAGCAGTATAAAGAGGCTCCTCGTCGTATTAAAATTATTTCTTCGCTTGTCGTAGGCGACACGGAAGTGAGGAAAGTATAATGAAGAAACAAAAAAATATTTCGTGGATGTATATTCGTTATTCTATGTTGTCCTCAGTTAGTATCGCACTCATTTGTACAATTGTATATGTATGGAAAAGCGAGCAACAAGTGTATGATTTATTATGGAAGGAATCCATCGCTTCTGTTCCAATTGGCTTGTTTATTATGACTACAAGTTTACTTATCGGGGGAATTGTAGGATATGCAATCGGTTACTATATAGAGCAGCGTATACAAGGATTAAATACGTTTCTATTTGAAGTAGAGCGAGGGAATTTTCCGAGCGATGTTTCGTTTACTGCAGATGATGAATTTCATGAAGTGGAACGAAAAGTAATCGTTTTGGCTCGTCGATTAGAGGAGCAAGCTGGACTCTTTCAAAAAGTAACGAATGAACGAGCTCATTGGAATGAAGAGATGAGACAAGAAGCGATTTCTCAAGAAAGGCATCGTTTAGCAAGGGAGTTGCATGATTCAGTAAGTCAGCAGCTTTTCGCAATGTCGATGATGATGTCAGCGATTAATGAACAAATAACTGAATTTCCAGATGTGACAAAAAAACAATTACAACTTGTTGAAAATATGGTTGTAAATGCTCAATCAGAAATGAGAGCATTGCTCCTTCATTTACGTCCTGTACAATTGGAAGGTAAGAAACTGACAGAAGGTATAGAGGAATTATTAACGGAATTATCGCGAAAACAACATATGAAAATTGAATGGCTTATTGAGCCAATAGAATTAAAAAAAGGTGTAGAAGATCATTTATTCCGTATTGTGCAAGAAGCGCTATCAAATACGTTGCGACACGCAAAGGCAAAGAAAACAGAAGTGCGCCTTCGAAAAATTGATCAATATGCGATTTTAAAAATTATTGATGACGGCGTTGGGTTTGAAGTAGGCGTTAATAAGGCAGGTTCATATGGCCTAAGATCGATGCAAGAGCGTGTTCATGAAATTGGTGGGACACTCAAGGTGCTTAGTTTCCCGGCCAAAGGTACACAAATAGAAGTAAAAGTACCGATTATGATTGAGAGAGGGGGAGAAGTATGATAAAAGTATTGCTTGTCGATGATCATGAAATGGTTCGTATGGGTGTATCGGCATATTTATCTACACAGCCAGATATTGAAGTAGTAGGGGAAGCTGAGAATGGACGAAAAGGATCAGAATTAGCATTGCAATTAAGACCGGATATTATTTTAATGGACCTTGTTATGGATGAGATGGATGGTGTCGAAGCAACACGTGCTATTATTCAAGAATGGCCAGAAGCAAAAATTGTAGTTGTAACGAGCTTTTTAGATGACGAAAAATTGTACCCTGTTATTGAGGCTGGTGCGACCAGTTACTTATTAAAAACATCAAGAGCAAGTGATATTGCTGATGCTGTACGAGCTACTTATGATGGAGAAACAGTATTAGAGCCGAAAGTTACCGGGAAAATGATGTCCCGTATGCGTCAAAAGAAAGAGCAACCTTTGCATGATGACTTAACGGAAAGAGAGTTTGAGATTTTGTTATTAATTGCAGAGGGAAAAAGTAATCAAGAGATTGCGGACGAGTTATTTATTGCACTGAAAACGGTAAAGACACATGTGAGTAACATATTAAATAAATTGAATGTAAGTGATCGTACTCAGGCAGTTATTTATGCATTTAGGCATCAATTAACGAAGTGATAAAGTGAAGCTTTAATTGGCGGGGAATTCCTCGCTGATTATTGGCTCGCTACAATATAGATTTAGCGTTAAAACCATCGAATGTTTTTATTGACGATAAATAATGTAAGCGTTATCATTAAGGTGTTAACAGTACATATAAAGGGGAGAATGTATATGTTAGTTCAAACTATATTCGGAATGGATAAGTCTAAAAAATTAGGGGAGTATGTGAACGCATTACAAGCACTTTGTGAACAATATAATGTTGAAACAGATAAAATTGCGATTATTGAGGCAACAGAGGAATACTATTTATTTTTAGTAAAGCAAGAAGAGCGCTATGATGTTGTCAAGGTAGAAACAGTTGATACAAATATTGAATATTATACGAAAGCTTATAAAATAAGCAGTTTTAATCATACTGCTTATCAAATGTAAAAAAACTCCCTTTTGGGAGTTTTTTTAGGAGGCTTTTACTTCGTTAGATTCGATTAGTAATGGAACTTTTTTCGTACCGCTTAACTTAGCGATTGTAAGGCCAAGAAGAGCTCCTGCTAATGCTGGTATTAGCCAACCGATTCCTTCATTATATAAAGGGATAAATTCAAAATATGGTGTGATGAATGAAACTGAAATACCACCTTGTTTTAATCCATCAAATACGCTCACTACAGCTGCTCCGATTAAAGCACCTACATAAACAGAGCGATATCCACCGAAGTATTTATGAAGTAATGATAGTAGTACGAGTACAATCGCAATTGGATACACAACAAGTAGAATTGGAACAGAGATTGCGATAATTTTTGTTAAACCTAAGTTGGCAACTAATAATCCTAATGCGCAAATGATACTCGCGAATGTTTTGTATGAAAATGTAGTCAATAATGTTGAAAAATATTGGCTGCACGCAGATACGAGTCCAACGCATGTCGTTAAACAAGCGAGTGTAACGATAAGAGATAATAGGAGCAAACCGTACGGACCGAATAATTGTTGTACGATAACAGTAAGTAGCTGTCCGCCATTTTTTGCATATCCGAGAGAGACACTAGTTGCCCCAAGCCAGCCGAGTGCACCATATACAAGTACGAGTCCTGTAGCGGCAATAAGCCCTGCTTTTGCTGTGGCGATGGCAATGGACTTACGATCATTCACACCTTTAGAGCGAATTGCATTTACAACGATAATTCCAAATGCAAGTGCTGAAATGGTGTCCATTGTTAAGTACCCTTCCATAAAGCCTTTGAAGATTGGAGAAGTTTGATACTCTTGCATAGCTGGTCCTGATTGCCCAAGTGGTGTAAAGACACTTTTAACAAACAATAAGAAAATTGAGAGTAATAAAATAGGTGTTAATATATTTCCAATACGATCGACAAGTTTAGATGGATTTAAACTCAGCCAAAATACGATAGTAAAGAATATGATTGTATATACAAATAGCACTAGGCTGCTAGAGCGGATTGTTTCTGGTAAGAAAGAACTAACACCCATTTCATAAGCAACATTTGCAACACGTGGGATGCCCATGGATGGACCGATGGCAATGTATACAACTACTGTAAAGAAAATTCCGAATAATGGGTGAACATGACTTGCAAGTTGCTGCATCCCATTTCCTGATAGAGAAATTGCGATAACAGTTAGTAGTGGTAAGCCAACGCCTGTTAGTAAAAATCCAATCATTGCTGGCCAAAAGTTTTCACCTGCGTTTTGTCCAAGCATGGGAGGGAAAATTAAATTACCTGCCCCAAAAAATAAAGAAAATAGCATAAGACCCGTGAAAAAAATATGTTTTTTTGATACAGTGTTCATTGTTTTTCCTCCTTTTTTAAATTCATTTGTAAGAACACAAAAAACTCGTACCTAAAGAAAGGGACGAGTTATATTTACCCGCGATACCACCCTAATTTACACATGTAGAAATAAATCTATATGTATACGGCTTTGCAACGTACAACATGATACGTGTTCCTTGTAACGGGGGACGGCCGGTAAGAACTTACTGTAACATTCGGTTCTACTTCTCGGAGATGATTTTCGGTTACGCACTGAACGTTGGCTTTCAGCAAATCGCCAACTCTCTGGGGAACAGTTCTATAACGTACTCGTTCTCGTCAATGAATTTTTATTCAAGTATTCTGACAGTATTGTTGCATGTTTTTTTTAGAAAGTCAATATGTTTTTTGAAAGATATATTTATATACGGAAATATCGAAAGTAATATTCGTTGTTGCAAAAGGAATAATGAATTGTAAAATGGAAGTAAAAATTTGTGGAGAATTGTAAAATTTATAGAGAAAGTTGATATTTATAGGAGTAAAGAAGGGATTATTTGAATTTACAGAGAATATTACAACAATCCACTTGCTGGAAAGAACAAACCAAAAGAGGTGACTGAAATGCTTGCGATGGGAGTATTATTTGGCATTATTGCTATAATTGGTTTTATGTGGTTATATTATTCGCGTTCGTTTAAACAAGCAGAAGTTTTACTCTTTCAAAAAGGTAGTTTGTTGACAAATCAGTCTAGATATTTAGTATGTCCGAAGTGTGGAAGTGCACAGGTCATAAGTGGAGGATATCAAGAGTGTTGCAAAATTAGATTATGAAAGAAAGGAAGCCTCACATTACTTTGTGAGGCTTCCTTCCTTACAACTTCATGGCGCTCCAAATTGTCCATCGATCTCTTTCAATAATAGGAGAGACGTTTTGTAATGCGGTCTGTATATGTTGTAGAAGTTGAGAAAGTTCATCATCTGTTAACTCATATAGAATGGATCGACCTGTTCGAGGAGATAAATCTTGTAGCAATGCTTCTACAGAATCATGTATTTTTCGTACTTCCCATTGTGTTTGTGTGGGAAGCACGTGAAGAGAATGTTTTTGTAATTCTTTCTGTATCGTGTTGGTTTTTGGACGTCTTTTTGACTCTATTTCAATGAGTTTTGGAAATATAGAGAAAAAATATCCACGAATGTGTTCGGGACTTCCTGGAACTGTACAATCTTCAATCGTTCGATCTTGTAAAATAAGTACACCGTTTTTATTTAATATACGAGAAGCTTCACATAAAAATGTAGGAATGTCTTGTAAATGATGAATAACTGCACGAGAAATAACTATGTCGAATGTTTCATTAGGGTATGGGATATTATGTGCATCACCGTGGGTGAAGGGAATATTTGGAAAGTTGCTGCAATTTTCTTTTGCAGCTTGTAATATTTCTTTTGAAAAATCAAGTCCCACAACATTTTTGGCTCCCATAAGAGCAAGTTCTTTCGTATAAATCCCGCCACCGCAGCCAATATCAATTATTTGCTTGTTTTGTATGTCTGTAATGTTTTTTACCATTTCAGCCCAAGAAATATGAGCGTTTCTTGTTGCGTATGTGTATTTATTATTTGGATCATGAAAATTAATGGACATGATAAAGACCTCCTTTCAATGATTAGTATAACTTATTTAATAGGATGTCACGTTTTTGTTTTATGTATGAAGATTATAAGAATTTCTTATCGTAAAAGGAGGATTAATTTGAAAGGGAAATATGTATTGTTGTTATTTGTTATGTTACTAGCAGCTTGTGGTCAAGCTGAGCAAAAAAAAGAAACAAAAAAAGTAGAAGAGACGGTGAATGAAGTGAAAGAAACAATAGGGGTAACCGTTATACAAAAAAAACATAAAGAGAAAAAGTTGCAGGAATCAGAAGCGAAGTTAGTAATAGACATTTTGGATAAAGCTGAGAAACAAGAAATAACCGGAAGCTTCGGTGAACCTGAATATGAAATACAAATTAGTAGAGATGGGAAAAAAGAAACTTATTATGCATGGTTAAGGGGAGAAGATAGACGAGGATGGGTGCAATATAAGAAAGCTATGTATATGTTGAATGAAAAAGATACGGAAAAGCTTTTGGCTATATTTCCAAATGTTTCAGAACAAAAAGAAGATGAGATGCAGGTAGGTCCTTTAACGGAAGTAACAAAAAAAGATTTGCAGATTACTGCGTTTCATATTAAAGCGGGCGATCAAAACGTGAATTATATGGTACGGTATACGATTTCACAATCACTATACAACAAGTTAGTGAAGGAACGAGAGTATTATTTGCAACTCACTTTCCCAGAAAAAGTTCAAAAATTAATTGGAGCAAAAGAGAGTGAAATGATTTTAGGTGAAAAAGTAAAGGAAGGGTATAAGCAATATGAATTGCATGCTACTGTTCCGATAAAAGGTGCTTCAGAATCGCAATTAAAATCATTAGAAACATATTACGAAAAGTATGATTTGAAAATATTAAACAGTGAAAAAGAAAAAATAGGCGTGTTTCAAAATATAATTCAAATCGTTAAAGAGTATGGTGAAAAAATGAATTTTCAAAGATAAAGTGAGACTTTAATCGGCAGAGGATGCTCATTTTTCATTGATTAATAGTCTTTGCCAATTCGGCATTGATTCCCGCTTAACTTCTTTGTTCCAACTGAATTTTGAGATAAGATCCTTATTGGCTGTAACTGAATTGAAATTCTATGTAGCCTTTCCTAGGAAATGATAATAGAGAGGGGAGAAGAACACCCTCTCTATTATTTTGCTTTTGCAGATGGCTCATTCATTGATTTTCGTGTAATAAGAAATGAAATCATAAGAGCGGAAAGAATGATAAGAGTGATAAGTAAGTGATTTGGCAACCAATCTAATAATAATACATAGCTCACTGTATAAAAAATAAGAGTTGAAGCTAAAAATGATAAAACACTTATTATGAGAGATTGTAAATTCATTCGTATATACCTCCTTTATTTATATTTTTGGCTAAAAATGGATTAAATAAACATTATTTCTAACAATAGAAAAAAATATGGCATAATAGAGAAAAGAACAAGCTTTGATGAATGAATATGATTCATTAATGAGAGATAAAGGAGAGGAATATGAAAAATAATAAAAAAGGATTATGGGGAATTATTGTTGCGATAGGTCTATTTTTACTGTCTAAGTTAAAGTGGGTATTTGCAATTTTTAAATTAGCAAAGTTTTCAACGGTATTTAGTATGTTTCTATCGCTTGGCGCATACGCAGTTCTATATGGTTGGAAATTTGGAGTGGCGCTCATTTATTTGTTGTTTGTTCATGAAATGGGCCATTTATGGGCTGCGAAAAGAAAGGGGATCCCAACATCGCCAGCAATCTTTATTCCGTTTATGGGGGCCCTTATTGGAATGAAAGAGATGCCGAAAAATGCGAAAGATGAAGCTTACATCGCTTATATGGGGCCGCTTTTCGGACTTCTTTCATTTTTACCAGCGATTCCACTTTATATAATGACGCAAGAGCCGTTTTGGGCGCTTGTTATTTTGCTTGGAAGTATGATTAATTTCTTTAATTTAATTCCTGTTTCGCCGCTAGATGGTGGGCGAATTATTTCAGTTGTCAGTACTAAAATTTGGGGAGCAGGCCTTATTTTATTACTTGGCTATTCAATTTACTTTAAAAGTATTTTGGGAGGATTTATTGTTATTATCGGTTGTATGGAATTATACAGAGTGATAAAGAGAGATGAGCCGATTAAGGAATTAGGGCATAAAATTGATGGAATGAAAGAATATGTTGCTAGGCTTGAAGAGGAATTAAAAGAAACTGGAGCTGTACATCGGACTATATACATGATGCATCATGAAATGAATGCATTAAGACAAAGAGAAAGGGAAAAAGAGTTACAAATAGGTGAACTTCAAAAAATGGAAGTGTTAGAGTATCTTTTACCGAAGTTTGAACCGTTAGATTATGTTCCATATGAAGATGAAAAAGATGAGTATACTATTCACATAAGAGAAGCATTTGAAGCGTCAGAAAGAAAATTAAATGAATGGAAAACAGAAAAGGAACAACAAGAAAACTATTATAAAGTGGATACGAAAACGAAATGGACAGTATTTGCTTGTTATATCGGATTAATAGCTATACTTGGTTATACAGCTTATGAAGGTTATATTGTTTTACAGGAGCATTTGCCAAGACGAAATGTGTAGAAAAATATTGTCGAAATGATAGGAAGAATTTATACAGGAATTATATTTCTACGAGAGAATGTTACAAGTATAGTCATACATTGTAATATCTTTAGTAGAGAAGGAGTTCTGTATATGAAGAAATTGTTAAGTGTATTCGGGATTATTATCGTAATGATCATTGCGAGTTATAGTCTTATGAAAGTGCTGTTACATTATGCGAATAAGCCTGCTGAGGTAAATACAATAGCTCGAGTAGAAGATGTGCAAGAAGAGACAAAAGTGCTAGATTTTATTCGAATGACACATGAAAGCTATAATAATTTCTTAAATTACGGTAAAGCAGAGAATTATACAGACGGGGATTGGAAGCAATTTAAGCAATGGTTTCAACAACAAGAACCATCTTTAAAAAATATACATACGGAAATAAAGAATGAAAAAATAAAACGCGATGTAAATAGAAGCTATGAAATTGTAAAAAAAGGTGTGGAACTTCAAAATATTGAGTATGTAGTGTATGCCCACCGTGTATATCATGACTTGGATATTATCGTAAATAAATATAGAGGTGAAACGAATATCTGGGGGTATACGGAGTTTGGTGATGGGAAAGATAGAAAGGTAATTGAACAAGCTATACAAACAAAATAATAAGCTAGCTAGAATTCTAGTTAGCTTATTTTCTTTTGTAAATGCAATGTTCATATATTATTCACAAAAACAACGTGTTAATAGTGATTAAAATCACAATCTGCATTATAAGATTCAGTTAAACTAAAAACAGTTAAGGAAATAGAGGAGTGGGATACAATGTTAAGTGCAAAAACAATTGAAATCGTAAAGTCAACAGTACCATTATTACAAGAAAAAGGCGTTGAAATTACAACGAGATTTTATCAAATTTTATTTTCAGAACATCCGGAGTTATTGAATATTTTTAACCATACGAATCAGAAAAAGGGAAGACAACAACAAGCGTTAGCGAATGCTGTTTATGCAGCTGCAACGTACATTGATAATTTAGAAGCAATTATTCCAGTTGTAAAACAAATTGGTCATAAGCATAGAAGTTTAGGTATTAAAGCTGAGCATTATCCGATTGTAGGTACATGTTTACTACGTGCCATTAAAGAAGTCGCAGGTGCACCTGATGAAGTTTTAAATGCATGGGGAGAAGCATATGGTGTCATTGCTGATGCATTTATTAGCATTGAAGCAGAGATGTATGAAGAAGCTGTACATAAAGAAGGTGGATGGAAAGACTTCCGCAACTTTGTGATTGTTAAAAAAGTGAAGGAAAGCGATGTTATTACGTCATTTTATTTGAAACCTGAAGATGGAGGGAAAGTTTCTTCATTCATCCCAGGTCAATATGTAACGGTTCAAATCAATATTGAAGGTGAGACATATACACATAATCGTCAATACAGTTTATCTGATGCACCTGGGAAAGAATATTATCGTATTAGTGTAAAGAAAGAAAAAGGTGTAGATACACCAGACGGTAAAGTGTCTAATTACTTACATGAACATGTAAAAGAAGGAGATGTTTTACCAGTAAGTGCACCAGCGGGAGATTTCGTGTTAAATATGGATTCAACAATACCAGTTGTACTAATTAGTGGTGGAGTAGGGATTACACCGATGATGAGTATGTTAAATACGTTAATTGAACAAGATTCAAAACGTAATGTATATTTTGTTCATGCAGCAATAAATAGTAATACACATGCAATGAAAGAACACGTTAAGGCAGTAGAAAATGAATATGAACAAGTTAAAGCATATACTTGTTATTCTGCACCGACTGAAAAAGATTTAGAAATGAAGAACTTTGATAAAGAAGGTTTCGTTGAAAGCGAATGGTTAAAAACTATTATTCCGACAACTGAAGCAGAATTTTATTTCTGTGGTCCAGTAGCATTTATGAAGCATATAAATGCTGCACTAACTGATTTAGGTGTGAAACAAGAGCATATTCATTATGAATTTTTCGGCCCAGCAACAAGCTTACAATAAGACGGATGAGAATAAATAAAAAAACGAGGTATTTATTTTACCTCGTTTTTTATTTGTTCTCGTAATAAACGGTTAACTGTTTCACGGCGTATGCCTATCAGTTGACCAATTTCAGTTTGTGTTAATATTTCATATATAGGAATGTCACCTAAATATAATGTGAACCATTCTTGTAAACGATGAAGACGTTCTTTTGGTGAGACGGTTGTCAATTGATCAATTCGTTGTTGCATCATTCTTAATTTCGATTGCAATTGCATAGCGATGTTGGCATATGATTCAGGATTTGCTTGAAGTCTCTCATACCATTCACTACTAGTAATTGGTTCCACTTCTGTTTTTATTAAAGCGATAGCTGTACCGTGATATTCTTTCGGTGAAATTAAAGAATGATGAGGTATCGTTTCACCTGGAACGATAATGTTGAATAAAAATGGTGTTCCGTCTTCTTCTAACCGAACTACTTTTAATAAGCCTGTTTTTATAAAGTATAAAGGACCGTCCTCACCTTGACGGAATAGTACATCTCCTTTGTGTAGAATCAATGTTAGCCCCCCATTAATATGTTTCTATTTCTTCTATTTTAGCGTATATGTATATAGACAATATGCTATTTCAACAGCAATTTCATTGACGAAATGTATGCTATTACAGTAGTATACTATTTAGTGTGTAATAGTACTAGCAATGAATACGCTGTAGGGGGTTTAGTATATTGTTAGATGCGATGAGAATGACGGATATGAGAATTCCGGCGAATGCTATCATTCATGTAGAAGAGATGAAAGGTGGAGTCGTTTTATCCGTTGAAGTAGACGGCCAAATTATTTATACGATGGCTTATGATGAAGAAACAGATAGTTATGCTGAATTATATGATCGAAATGATAAGAGGGCGTGCCAAGTACATGAAGACTTTATGGGATGGTCACTTCTTCACTAAAAAAGATGTCAATATGACATCTTTTTTTATTAAATCGATAGAATATACAAAGAAATGAAATATAAGGATAAAATTTGTAATAATTGATTTTGCATTGTTAGCACTCTGTAACTGCAAGTGAACTATTTTTTCGCTATCATAAAGATAATAGTCGCAGTTATAGGAGTGGTCAACTTGAAGAAAGTACATATTTCAAATTATATGTTATTATGTGTTTGTTTAATTTTATTTGTTCTCCTCGGAGGATTTTTATATTCATGTGTATAAGAAAAACGCATTCTAAAAAGAATACGTTATAAAAGGGAAATAATGATTAATCTAGTTCCAAGAATAATTAACGTAATACGTAATAAATTAATTACGGCGTTACCACTTAGTTTTGTATTAATATAAGCCCCGATTTTTCCGCCGATCCATGCACCAGGAATAAGGATTAATGCATAAATCCAGCTGACATTTCCAAGTGAGATGTGAGTTGCAGAACTTACAATTGCTGATAGAAATACGATGAACATTGAAGTTGCTACTGCAATATGTGCTGGGAATGCAAAAAGAAGCATCATTGCTGGAACAAGTAAGGCACCGCCACCAATTCCAAATAACCCAGATATAAACCCAACTATAAAGGCAATAAAGATAGCAAGAAACGGTGGGAATTGATAGTGTACAGTATTTCCATCATTATCTGTAAAAGAACGCTTAATTACAGACGTATTTGAGAGGGAAAGAGGTTTTAACTTGTCTCGAAGCATAAGTAGAATTGAGACGAATATAAGGAAAATCCCAAAGTATAAAGAAAATGTGTCTTGGTTTAAAAATTTATTTGCCCATGATCCGATAATACCACCAGGGCCGCTTCCGATAAATAAAATAAGTCCACTTTTATAATCTACTCGTTTATGCTTCATGTAAGTAAGGGTGGAAGATAGCCCTGTAAAAACGACTGTTACCATAGAAGTCCCTACTGCAAGTTGTGGTGATAAACTGTGTAATCCAATTAATAACGGAACAATAATAATTCCGCCTCCAAGCCCAACTAGGCTGCCGACTGTCCCGGCGATTAGTCCGATGAAAAGTAACATGATGTATTCCAAAATTGCCAACTCCTCTAAATAACTTATCCACCAATTATTATACACGCTTTTTAATGAGAAATAGGCTTGTTCACAAAAAAGTCGTCTTCCTAGAAAAATAAGGAAGACGACTTTTGATTAGAAAACAAAATGTAATAGATAGTAAAACAGAGCAGCTAAAGAAGCTGAAATAGGAAGTGTAATAACCCATGTAATTAACATACGTTTTGCAGTTCCCCATTTTACCCCTTTCACACGGTGAGAAGCACCAACCCCTAAAATAGAAGAAGAGATAACGTGCGTCGTACTAACCGGTAAGTGAATGAATGTTGCACCGAAAATAACAAGTGATGATGATAAATCGGCAGCTACACCATTTACAGGACGAATTTTCATAATTTGTCCACCGACAGTTTTAATAATTTTCCATCCACCGACAGAAGTACCAAGCCCCATTGCGATAGCACAAGATAATTGTACCCAGGACGGAATATCGCTAGAAGTATGATAGTTATTAGCCATAAGAGCCATCGTGATGATTCCCATTGCTTTTTGTGCATCATTCGTACCGTGTGTATAGGCTTGTAATGCTGCAGTGAAAATCTGGAATATACGGAAGTTTTTGTTCGTTTTCGTTAAGTTAAAGTTTTTAAAGACCACTTTAAAAATACTGTATACGATATAACCAATAACGAAAGCGATAATTGGTGAAATGATTAAAGCTTCAAGAATTTTAATGAATCCTTTAAGGTTTAATGAGCTAATACCAGCAGCAGCAATGGCTGCACCTGCGATTGAGCCAATAATTGCATGCGAAGAACTACTTGGGATACCGTAGTACCAAGTAATTAAGTTCCATGCTATCGCCGCAAGTAAAGCAGCTAAAATTACAAGAGAACCATTTTGTAAAGCAAATGGGTCAACGATATCTTTTGTAATCGTTTTTGCTACACCTGTAAATGTCATTGCACCTAAAAAGTTCATAATAGCTGCCATAATAATTGCATGTCTAGGCTTTAGAGCTTTCGTTGAAACAGCCGTTGCAATAGCGTTTGCTGTATCGTGAAATCCATTGATAAAGTCAAAAGCTAAAGCGCAAATGACTACTAAAACGGTCAGTATCAAGAGTGTATCCATGATCAAACTCCTTACGCGTTCTTCATAATAATTGTTTCTAATACGTTTGCAACGCTTTGACAGCTATCAGCTACTTCTTCAAGCTCTTCGTAAATCTCTTTAAATTGAATAATCTTAATCGGATCTTTCTCACGAGAGAATAAGTGCTTAATCGCATGACGACGAATATCATCGCATTGTGATTCGTAATCCTTAATCTTGATTGCGTTCGTACGAATGTCGACTAACTTCTTTTTAGACAGCAGTTCAACAGAATTTGCAATTTCAATTGCACATTGATTAATTGCTTCTACGAATTTAATCATGTATTCATCAGGTTCTGTAATAGAATACATTTCGAACAGACCAGCACTGTGATCTAATCCGTCTAATACATCATCCATACTCATTGCAAGTTGTAGGATGTCCTCACGTTCAATCGGAGTAATAAACGCTTTGTTTAGCTCCATAATGATTTCGTGAATAAATGAGTCACCTTTTGACTCATACTCTTTCATGCGCATAGAAAACTCTTTTAAATCGCTAGCATTTTTAATTTTATACTCCACGAAAAATTGCGCGCCTTCTTTTAAATTTTCGGAAACATTCATTAACATTTCAGAAAATTTATCTTTTTTTGATTTAAAGACCATTATTGTTACCCCCACAAAAGTAATATATGTAAAATATATTGGCTAATCAATTCTAACAAAAAACTGTCGTTTTTTAAAACATTTTATCGAAAAGTTTACAAAAACTTAACATAACTCTCGTTGTTCTATTAATAATATTAATATCCAATAGTGAATATCTTACTTGTAGAATGTCCTTTTCTTGCAAAAAGTATGAATGTAAAAGAAAAGCTTTACACTATAGGAATGACTACGTTATTATAATAAATTTAAAAGGCGGTATATTCTTCCTTTTAAAAAGAAGAGTGTAAATAAATGAAGGAAGTGAACGAATGAAATTGAAGAACACTCATTTTAAAAAAATGCTTGAGTGGTTCAATAAGAGGAAGAAACTTCGTAATTCATTAATTGTATTGGGAAGTGTACTCGTTACTATATTTATTGCTGTAAATATAATAATTTCCATTCAAGACATATCTGAATTAAAACAAGCTGTTCCACAACCGACTTTAATTTATGATGCAAATAATGAGGTCGCAACTAAATTAGCTTCTTCGAAAACAGAAGGCGTTAAAAGAAAAGATATTCCTGATATTATGGTTCAGGCAATTGTTGCAGTAGAAGATAAGGAATTTTTTAACCATCATGGTATTTATTATAGTGGAATTATAAGTGCAGTTTTTAAAAATATTACAGCAGGAGAAGTTGTAGCAGGGGGAAGTACAATTACACAGCAGCTTGCGAAGAATGTATTTCTGACACAAGATCGTACATTTTCTCGTAAAATAAAGGAATACTTTTTAACGAAAAAAATAGAACGTACTTATACAAAAGATGAAATTATTGAAATGTATATGAATCAAATTTATTTTGGGGAAGGTGCTTGGGGGATAAAGAGGGCAGCTAAATCTTATTTTGATAAAGAGGTAAAAGATTTATCAATTTCAGAAGCTGCAACGATCGCGGGCTTAATTAAAGCGCCGTCTGCGTATTCGCCTTATAAAAACTTTAATAAATCAATTGAACGACGTAATGTCGTATTAAGTTTAATGAAGGAACAAGGATATATTTCTGAAGAGCAATACAATAAAGAAAAAGAGTCAGGACTTGTATTAAAACGTGGGGTTGATGATAAATATAAAGGTAAATACTCCCAATATGTAGACTATATAGTTAGGGAAGCGATGGATAAGTATGAATTAACACAAAATGAAATTTTAGCAGGTGGTTATCGTATTTATACAGAGTTGGATCCGAAAAAACAACAAGCTGTAGAAGATGTTGTGAATAATGATAGTTATTTTAAAGATAGTGGCTCAGATCAACTTATGCAAACGGGTGTAGTCCTTATAAATCCCAAAACAGGCGGTGTTCCAGCTTTAGTTGGGGGGAGAGGACCATATCAGTTTTTACAATTTAATCATGCTACGCAATTAAAAAGACAGCCAGGTTCAACATTAAAGCCTCTAGCTGTATATGTACCCGCTTTAGAACAAGGGTATGAGGTATACGATATATTAAAGGATGAACCATTTCATATTAAAGAATATGAACCGAAAAATAGTGATCAGGCTTTTCATGGTAATGTGACAATGTATGAAGCGGTAGCAAAGTCGTATAATGTTTCTGCTGTGTGGTTATTAGAGCAAATAGGATTAGATAAAGGATTGAAATCTTTAGAGCGATTTGGTATTCCATTAGTACCAGAAGACCGTACGTATCCAATTGCTTTAGGTGGGATGCATGTAGGGACATCTCCATTTGTAATGGCCCAAGCATATAGTACATTCGCTAATGATGGGGTTCAAGTAGAGGCTCATGCAATTAGAGAAGTTCAAAATGCTGAAGGGGAAATAATAGGAAAATGGTATAAAAAAGAGACACGAGTGACGAGTGAAAAAATTGCTCAAAAGATGACGTATTTATTAAAAGGTGTAGTCGAAAAGGGAACAGGTGAAAAAGCGAAAGTTAATAATGTTGATACAGCAGGAAAGACAGGGACGACTCAACTTGTAAATGGCCCGAGCGTAGGGGCAAAGGACTCGTGGTTTGTAGGATACACACCAGATTTAGTAGGTGCGATTTGGGTAGGATATGACAAAACAGATAGCGAGCATTATGTTCCGGGTGGTAGCCAAATTACAACGACGATGTTCCGGGATATCATGAAAAAAGCAAATGCAAACCCAGCCCAAAAAGCGTTCCAATTGTCGTTAATATCTGAGGCGGACTATAAAAAACAATTGCAAACAATTGAAGAAGAAAAGCGAAGAAAAGAAGAAGAAAAGAAAAGGCAAGAAGAAGAGCAACAAAGGAAAAAAGAACAGCAAGAGTGGTTTGATAAAGTGAAAGAGTGGATTCCATCATTATGGTAAAAAAAGAGGCGAATTTCATTATTCGCCTCTTTCTCGTGTGAAAAATAAAGTGAGCTCATAATGAGTGAGATAAATGCTACTATTCATTAAGAGTAATGTTCGTACTGCCAAAGGATTGAGAATCGTATGTGACGATTATTGTTCCTTTACTAATCGGTTCGTAAGGTAATTCTTCTTCATAACTACCATTATTTTCATTATGGATAGACAGCGTGATTTCATCAATTCTTTTATTTGTATACTGATCTTTAATCGTTTCAGCAATTTGAAGTAGAGTTTCGTAATTAGAAGCTTTCGTAATAAGCATTCCTTTTATAACTTTTTTTTCATTATTTGTGGAATTGGAATAAGGGATGTCGTTTTGTTTCGTATACAAAAGTTTGTATGGAACTGTTTTTCTCTCTGCTTTTGAAATAGTGGAGTATTTTAGAGTTAAAAAAAATCCTACACATAAAATAATGCATACCATAAGAGCAATCCAAATGCGTATCAGTGACATAACTCTCATTTTTCATCCCTCTTTCATATCTTTGACTTCATTATTTATCATACAAAATGAGGATTAAGATAGAGTAAATTTGAGGTAAAGAAACGTAAAGAAGGAGCACTTATCCTCCCAAATAAGTGCTCCTTTTTATTAAAAGAGAGATTTAATAGACAATCAAAAGCAAACCTATTACTTATAAATGTGCTTAGTCCTCCCAAAATATTATCGGAAATTGTGGTTAGTAAATTCGGAAGACAGATAGTGTCGCAGTTGTATCGCCCGCAGGTCCTTGAGCGCCTTGAGGCCCTTGAGCGCCTTGAGCACCAGTAGTCCCCGTAGTTCCTCCACCTAGGCAACCAGATCCATATTGAACTAGAATAGCTTGACCAAGAGCTTGAAGAAGTCTAACAAATTCTGTAAGTTTTGACTTAGGGATGTTAATATGGCTACATGCTCTTACTTCGCAACAATCATTACCATAAAATACTTTTCCTTTATTTTTATTGTTCATCTTTTCATTCTTTTCTTTCATAGAATCATTAGTCATTACTATATATTAAAATGAAATTTATACTAAATTCGTGATGGACAAACTACCATTTCTAAAAAAATAAGAAATTGGCCCACCTAGAAAGAAATAAGTAAGATATAGAGAAAGGTTTATATAATGTAAAGAAGAAAAGTGCAACATAAAAAACTACATGCTAATTGTTGGGAGTGTTTAACAATTGGCATGTAGTTCGTGGATTAGTCCTTTATTTACATTGATTTAATTTTTCAAGGGTTGTTTTAGGTAAGATTGGAATTGAAATAGTGAAAGTTGTACCATCTTCATTACTAGTCATTTTTAATGTGCCGTTATGATTTTGGATGATTTTTTTTGTTACTGACAAGCCTAGTCCTGTTCCCGAATCCTTCGTTGAGAAGAATGGATCAAAGATATATTCTTGAATAGCTGGAGGAATACCAATTCCATTATCTGTGAAAGTAATCCGAACGAAGTTATCAAGGCGATAACTAGTAATTTGAATAGAAAGAGGTTTGTCGCCTTGAGCATCGACGGCATTTTGAAATAGATTTAAAAACACTTGAACAAGTTCATGTCGATCAATATTGACTAAAATATCATCTAATTCATTAGAGAAGTTATAATCAATTGAAATGTTATGCAAGGAGACTTCACTAGCTAGTAACTGTTGAATATAGTCACGTAAAAATGTATTGATCGGAAACGGTTCTCTTGTAAATTCCCGTGTTTTTGAAACAGCTAAAAATTTTGTAATAATATTATTTGCACGATCTAATTCAGGGATAAGCAAGTTTTTAAATAACTCTTGATTTGATGTAGAAACGCTTTCTTGTAAAAATTGTAAGTATCCTCGTACTGTTGTAAGAGGATTTCGTACTTCGTGTGCAATTCCAGCTGCGATTCGCCCTGCTAACGAAAACTTCTCTGCATCACGTTCTGTATTTAAATAATGAAAGACACTAATAACTCTAAAAATCTCACCGTTATAATCACGAATAATTCGGTTATTTATAATACCGTAATTTTTGTCTAAAACTTCTTCATTATATATTTCTGTTCCCGTTCTTAATGTTTCAATTGCTTTAATTTTTTCTTCCGGCAAGTTTAGTAATTGTTGAATTGGTTTTCCAATAATATCATTGCGTATTACACCGAAATCATCCGCGGCAACTTGATTACATAAAGTAATATTCCCTTTACTATCGACAAAGGTTACATGATGTGAAAAGGCATCAAAAATATGAACAAAGTGTTTTTCAAGTTGTTCAAATAAAAATAATGAATCACAAGTAAGTTGAAAATTAGCTTCTTTATTTTCTTTTGGTATTTCTTGAATGGAATGAGTTGTTCTGGTTTTCTTTATTCGTAAACCAATATGTGGATTTTTGTATGTGAAATGATGTGGTAATTGATTCACAAGTTCTTCATAAAAACGTACTTTATTTTCTAGTTCTTCAATTCGTTTTTCATGAGATACAGTAACATCGTTTGGAAGCATAAATAAATAACCCCTCATTTTAAAAATTCTTCCATATAGTATATCATATTTTTATAAGGATACTCTTAAAGAAAAGGCTACATGATGCAAAGTGTTTGGAAAGTGAATAGAAGATGAAGTTAAAAAGGGAGGGATATATGTGCTGTTCATTGGAGTGACAGGATGGGGAGATCATAATTCTTTATACATAGATTCCTATGAAAATAGAAATAAATTACGAACATATAGCGAGTATTTTCCTATTGTGGAAGTGGATAGTTCATTTTACGCGATGCAACCTGCACGAAATTATATAAAATGGGCAATGGAAACGCCGAAAGATTTTTCTTTTGTCGTAAAAGCGTATCAAGGAATGACAGGACATATGAAAGGTGAAATTCCTTTTTCTACGTTCGATGAGATGTTTGATGTGTATAAACAGTCTATTCTTCCTTTATTAGAAGCTGATAAATTAAAAACAATTTTATTTCAATATCCACCATGGTTTGATTGCAAAAAGAAAAATGTAGATTTTCTTCGATATACGAAAGAAAAAATGGAAGGTTTACCATGTGCAATAGAATTTCGAAATCAAACATGGTTTTATCCAGAAATGAGAGATAAGACGTTACAGTTTCTAGAACAGGAGAAATGGGTTCATACAATTTGTGATGAACCACAGGCTGGGATAGGTTCTGTGCCACTCGTGTTAGAGGTTACGAATTCAGACATGGCATTAATACGTTTTCACGGTCGAAATGTTCATGGTTGGCTTGATAAAGGGGAGAATTGGAGAGCGGTTCGCTGTTTATATCGCTACAACAATAAAGAACTGGAAGAATGGGTTGAACGACTAGAGCAATTAAAAAAGAAAACAAAGGATATATACGTACTGTTTAACAACAATTCAGGTGGGGATGCAGCAGATAATGCGAAACAGCTTATGAAAATGATGAACATTACATATGGTGAGCCAAAGCCGGAGCAATTAAATTTTTTTGAATGATAATAAACAAGAAAGGCACTGTACAAACAGGGGGAATGTACAGTGCCTTTCTATATGAAAAAGAGGGGTAACAATGTTACTGAGCGTTTGGTTGATTCATCAATTGTTGGCTTCATAATAAATGATAATGGTTATCATTATCATTGTCAATGGTTTTTCTAAAAATATATAAAAAACTTTGTATATTTTAAATAGAGATAAAAAAAGAACAGCATTAATGCTGTTCTTTTCCGTTGACGAATTGTTGTAAATCAAAAGGAGTTATCGCCTGGATAAATTCTTTTGAGATAAGTGTTTGAACGAGAGTGCTCTCAGAGATAGAAGCACCTGTTTTCTTTTCATAAGCTTGTTTTAATAAATCAAGTTTTTCAGCCGTTTCTTTTGGTAATTCAATTGTAAGTGTGTTCATAATTTCTCCCCCTTATTATTAGAGTACCACTACAGTATAGGAGAGACAAGAAAAGAGAATATGAAATATAAAAAAGGTTACCAAATTTTCAAATGGTAACCTTTTTTATGTATAAGAGTTATTAAGCAATACCGATATACTTTAAAGTTTTTGATGGAGTACTGTGATCAAAGAAGTGTTGTAAAAATGCAATATCAACACCTGATTTGTATGCACAATAACCCCAAGTTTTTCGAAGTGTATGTGAGCTAATCCCTTCTAATCCAACTTCTTTTGCAGCTTTGTTTAAAATGTACCATGCATGTTGTCTCGTAATAGATTTTGTTCCTTTTTGAGATTTTAACAATGGTTCATTACGTTTCCAAGTTTTACGTTCTTTCATGTAGTCTTCGATTGCGTGCTGTAAGTCTTCATTTACAGCAAACCATTTATGTTTCTTCACTTTTTCATTGTAAAATAAAATGGAATGGCGAACATTTTCATTTTCATCGATTACATCACTAACTTTTAATTGTAAGATTTCACTTACTTTTAAGCCAGAATTTACAGCTAATACGAATAATAAGCCATCACGTTTCGAAGATTGTAAAAGTATATTTTTGATAGTTTCTAATTGTTTTTCATTTTGAATAGGTTGTCCTGCTTGTTTCATTTCACGCACTCTCCTCTTTTATATGTGTAAAGGAAAGGATTAACTTGTTTCTTACTATAAAGGGAGAGTGTGAATTTCATGTGAACTCCTAGTGAAATTAAGACAAATTATTTGACTTCTTTTACTTTTTGTAAATTGAAATAGAATACAACACTGTTAGTCGTATTATACACACCGTATTCGGCATGATGGAGGTCTAAAATGTTTTTTACAATAGATAATCCAAGACCGGTACCTCCAGTGTGACGGCTACGTGATGCATCTAGACGATAGAAGCGATCCCAAATTTTTTCAAGACTTTCTTCAGGGATAGGGTTTCCTGTATTTTCGATTTCGACTTTTACGGTATCTTCTGCTTCTATAATAGAGACTTGTATTTTTTCTCCATCTGGCGTATAACGGATTGCATTACTTAGTAAGTTCACAACTACTTGCTCAATGCGACTGCGATTTGCTTTAACAAGTATAGAAGGGTCTGCATCGACATTCACTTGTAAATGTTTTTCTTCCATGCTAAATAATAATTTTGTGTAGACTTGTTGCGTTAATTCACCAATTGAGAACGTCGTCATATCTAGTTTGTAAGTACCAGATTCCAGCTTTGCTAATTCTAACATTTCAACAATCAGCCTGTTCATATTTTCTGTTTCTTCTAAAATAACATCAGTATAATACGAAGTATCCTTACTAACACCATCTTTAATTCCTTCTGCAAAACTTCTAATTACACTCAGTGGTGTTTTTAATTCGTGTGACACGCCAGAAATGAATTCTTTTCTTGTTTTTTCTAATTGACGTTCACGTTCAATATCTTGTTGTAACTTTGTATTAGCGACATTTAATCGATCGATTCGATCTTTTAAATTTACAGATAATGTATTGATACTGCCAGAAAGCCCGCCAATTTCATCGTCAGCTGTAACAGGTAATTTCTCGCTGAAATCAAAATTAGCCATTTTTTTTGTAACACGATTTATTTTAATTAATGGCTTAACAATGATTTTTGAGTAGTAGAAGGATAACAAAATAATAACGAGAAACACGATGATTAAGGCATAAACATAATAGTCTTTTAAAACGAGCATCGCTTCATTAACGGGCTGCAAAGATGCTATCGCAAAAGCATATTCTGTAATCTTTCCGTTTTCTATAATCGGTTTTACAAAGATACTATTTTTTATATTTTCGCCACCATCTAATATGAACGTGTTTAATTGGTTCGAGTTAGAAGTGCCATCTCTAATAATATCTGCAAAATATTGAACGGCTTGTAATGTTTCAATATCATTTGCAAGACGAACCTCAGCTTTTGATGGGAGCTGTAACTTAGTTATAACACCTGTAAAGACGATGCGAGTTGTAGATTTGTATCGGCTTGCAAGTCTATTCTTGGAAGGATTACCATTAATCGACTGAAAATCCGAATAGAAATGTTCGTTTTGCCATTGATTATAATTCGTTCCTAATTTTTGTGGTGTGATTATATTATTCTCTTGTACGACTCCATCAACATTAATTATTACATCTTTTTTTAAACCTAAATTTTCGAATTTATTATATTCTTCTGGTGTTAAAAGATTATTGAGTGGAATGGAATACTGTTTATTATTGTTGGGATTAAATACATCGATATAGTAATTGTTATCACTTTTAATAATACCGTTAGAATCCAAAAACTGCATATCGGCATTTGTTTTATCATGAAATTCTTGTTTTAGTTTTCTAATTTTCTCATAACTTTTATCACTTTTGTCATAATTATCTACGAATTTTTCAAAAGCAGTTTGAACTGTTTTTACTTTTTTATTAATATAAAATTTCTCTAAAAATAGAGATTGTCCTAGGAAAAAAAGTAGGAATATGATTGTAAATAAAGTTGATGTTAATAAAAATAGTTTAAAGACGATACTTCTGTTTTTCACTGCGTCACCTCTTATGAGAAATACTGTAAATGATTTCTTTATCCCGCTTTAACGGGTAATAAGACTCCTACTTCAAAATTCGGCAAATACAAGGGAGTTAGGCGGGAGATCAACTGCCCGTAAAATCCTGATTGGTTCAACTAATAATCAGTGGGGAATGGGAAAAATCCCCACTGATTAAAGTTTCACTTTATTATAACAAACGTTACAAGAAAGTAGAGGGGAGAAATCTGTCTCTTTATGAAATAGTTATTTATAAAAAGTCACATAAAAAGAACTCGCCAGACGTATGACAAGTTCTTTAGTGTATTATTGTTGAATTGCTGCATCTAAAGCGATTTCAATCATTTCGTTAAATGTAGTTTGACGCTCTTCAGATGTTGTTTCTTCGCCAGTGAAGATGTGATCGCTAACTGTTAATACAGATAATGCATTTACACCGTATTTCGCTGCTAATGTGTAAAGAGCAGTTGTTTCCATTTCTACTGCTAATACACCGTAATCTCCAAGTTTTTTAACCATGTCCATGCTTTCACGATAAAACACATCTGCTGTTAAAACGTTACCGACACGAACGTGTAATCCTTTTTCAGTTCCAGCATCGTAAGCTTTCTTTAAAAGATCAAAGTTTGCAGCTGGTGCAAAATCAAATCCTGGGAATGTTAAACGGTTCATATTAGAATCAGTACAAGCCGTCATTGCGATAATAACATCACGAACTTTTACATCTTTTTGAATTGCACCGCAAGTTCCAACGCGAATTAAATTTTTAACTCCGTAGCTTTGGATTAATTCGTTTGCATAAATAGAAATAGAAGGAACACCCATACCTGTACCTTGAACAGATACACGTTTTCCTTTATAAGTTCCAGTGAAACCTAACATACCACGTACGTTATTATAGCAAGTAACATCCTCTAGAAATGTTTCAGCGATATATTTTGCACGTAATGGATCACCAGGTAATAGAATAGATTCAGCGATTTCGCCTTGTTTTGCTTCGATATGTACACTCATGAAAAGTCCTCCTTATAATGTATTGATAGAAATCAATATCATTTGCATTATACACTACGAATCCTTTCAATTAAAATCTTTTTATTATT
Source organism: Bacillus sp. AF62 (assembly GCF_050312695.1). Taxonomy (NCBI): domain Bacteria; kingdom Bacillati; phylum Bacillota; class Bacilli; order Caryophanales; family Bacillaceae; genus Bacillus; species Bacillus sp. AF62. The sequence goes on from NZ_JBNPJZ010000042.1 coordinate 67,903, forward strand.
TGTAATATGTGCAAAATAGGAGGATTTCATAAATCATAATCTAGAATATATACCTTAAGAAGTTTTGTATGAACAGAGACAATAAAAATGGTAGGTGATGTTTTGAAAAATCTTGTCATTGGGCTTATTGCGTTAGTACTTATTGTGGCAGGAGGATTTTACATAAAAAAATATCAAGAAAACGAAGAGACTGTAGGAGATGTTCAGGAAGTAAAGTGGGATGTGTCAAATGGAAAGGGAAATGAGAAAGTAGATATTGTATTTCAGTTGTTAAACAAAAAGAATAATGAAATTCGTGGTTTAAATGATCAAATTCGGGCAGTGATTGTAGATGGACAGTTAAAACACATACAACAAATTAAACCTACATTTGCAGGGAACGGGTCATATAAGTTATCTTCCAAAATAGCGAAAGACGAAGAATATACAATATTTTTATACGAAGATAAAAATAAGTCCGTAGAGTCATTCGCTAGGAAAGATTTTGGTAGAACGAAAGAGGAGAACAATAAGAAAAAAGTGAAATTTCCAATCGACAGTGTACTTACAAAAAAAATAGGAGAGTATGAAGTTTCTCTTTTATTTGGCGCATTACATCCGAATGAACCAGTTACGTTAACATTTCAGTTTCAAGCGAAAAAGGGTGAAAAATTGAAATTACATTCAGAGAGAGGAGAAGTAGAGTCACTCTATATCGTGGATGAAACGAAGGAGAACTTTTTATACGCTATGCCTGTAGATACGGATGAGCAATTACAATACCGGATTACATTTCCTGCCGAGGGCACGTATAAAATGTGGGGGAATTTCTATATAAATGGTAAGAAGTATGAAAAAGAATTTATTGTACAAGTTCAAAAAAGAAAAAACAGCTAAGAATTTAGCTGTTTTTTCTTTTTCCTATTAATTTTGTTACAGAGAGCATTGTAATTGGTAAAGAATGATTCTTCCTAAATGCTAAATATTTACCGCTCCATGCTGGTTTATATTTTTCTTTAAAATGTCGTAATCCGCTGAAACTATACGTATAACGAACGTTATTAAAGATTGCAGCAGCCACTCGTTCAGACCAGAAAGACTGTGTGGATAAACCAACATTTGAAAGTGGTGCCATACCAATATTAAAGGAGTGGTATTCATTTTCTTTTGCCCATTGGAATAAGTGGATGAAAATTGCGTCCATAATGCCGCTAGGCGCATCGGGATAATATCGCATTAAATCGACAGATAATGATCCGTTTTGATATACGGGCATGAATGTTGTGAATGCAATAATTTTTCCATCTGCATCAGATAATGTTGCAATAGGAGCACGACTAATATATTCACGATCGAAGTATCCGAGTGAAAAACCTTTCTCTTTTTTTCCACCAAGCCATGCATCTGAAACTTTTCTTAACTCTTCATATAATTCGTCTGAGAAAGGTGGCTCGTGAATAGAGAATGTATAGCCTTCTCTTTCAAAACGGTTGAAAGTAGCTCGCATGCCAGCGCGTTTCTTTCCTGTTATTGTAAATGTATTTAAATCAACAACAGCTTCTTCACCGAGCTTAAAGAAGTTATAACCAAAATCGTGATATAAACTCATCCATTTACTTTCAATTTGGTAGAATACACAAATGTATCCAAATCGATCAGCCTCAGCTAAAAACTCTTGCAGTACAGTACGATAGGAGGAAGGGTCCCCAATTGGATCACCTAGTACAATAAGTCGTTTTCCAGTTATTGAGAAGAGAATGAGTGCTTTTCCATCACTACTGAAAAAGAACTGCTTATCTCCTAAAAAACCTAAATGACTAAGTACGTTTCCACCATGTTCATCTAAGAAGTTTTGTAATCTTTTATCATTAGCTGGTTGCCCGGGAAATTCATTTCGATAACGATTTGCAATGAGTGAACCAATTAGTAAAAAAGTAGGAACAAAAAAGGCAGCTGCTAATGCACTTCGTTTCACTTGTGTAATATTACGAACGACAAAATCAGGTTTGAAAGCTTCCTTTGCACCTGCAAATAAAATACCTAAGTTTTTATATAAATATAACGTTACAAGTAGGAATATAAAAACTTTTACGATATCGGAAAGTGAGACTTCCATTTTCTCACGTACAAACCTTTTACGAAGCATATACAATACAGCGAGTACGATTAATAAAATAAACGTTTCTTCAACATCAATTCCTTTTAGTGTATTAAAAATAGCCGCTCCAATTAAAGAAACAATCGTCATATAATAAGAACGTTTTGTTCCGTAATATATCCCCCGTGAAAGAATGAGTAGGAGAATACCGAATGTTAGCGATAAGCTAAAAGAAAATTGAATAAGGTGTTTTGGAGCTAGAATATGTAAGGCGTGTGCCCGATTTATACTTGTCGGTAGAATGGTTGATAAAATAACCATTAAGCCAGCAAATACTGTTAAAGCAGCAGATGCCCAAGAACCTAACTTTCCTAGAAAGTCACGCTGCAAAGTCCATATAACACCAGTTGTCTCTAATGCAGGCGCAATAAAAGGTTTATCTTCAAACTTTTTAATGGCTACTCCTGTCATTTCAAAAGCTGCAAAAATGAGACCAAGGCAGAATGGTAAGATGTAATAGACGAGACGATATAATAACATAGCAGGGAGTAAAACACCTGTATCGATGCCGTATTGCCCAAGCCCAGTTAAGAAGACAAGATCAAATGATCCAAGGCCACCAGGAACAAGACTAACGACACCAGCTAAAGCAGCAATGACATATACGCCTAAAAACTTTTGGAATTCGATTTCAATGCCAAATAATAATAATATGACGTACATAACAATACCAGCAGATACCCATTCGACTAATGAAACTAATGAGTATAAAACGGTTGGGTTTTTCTCCTCTTCTTCTTGTCCCTCTGTTTGCGTCGCTTTTCTATTTTTTAATTTAGAAAACCCGATATATATAGGAACGAAAAGAGCAAAGAAGATAAGAACAGGCCATAGCCATGGTTTTTCATGCAAAATAAATCTCGTGTCTAATATTCCGATAAGACCAAGAAATGAAAGAATGGCTAATCCATTAATAAAGGCAGTTGTCATCCAAGCGATACTTTTAATAAGTTTTCCATTTTCTTTTATGTATGGACGATAAAGCATTGTGCGTACGCCGGCTCCAACGAGACCACCAAACCCGATAAATCCATTTAAAGTATTAGCAATCCACGAGATACGGAAAATCTTTTGGACAGGAATATCAGCTTTTAAGTAACGAAGCATAACATAGTCATAAAAGAACATTGTTGATACAGCGAATGCACCAAGTGTAATTGCTAAAAAGACTCCTCCAGTTGGAATGTTTTTAATTGTATCAATCGCTTCTAAAAAAGAAATGCCCGCTAATTCTTTTTTTGCTTGAAAGAATACAATTGTTAATACAACAAATGGGAAGATAATTTTCCCGATTTGTAAGAAACGTTTCCATGAAAACGACATAAATACAACTCTCCTTGTGTAAGAAAACTGAGACAATAATATTATTATGACAAACTTCAAGAAAAATAAAAAGGTAAATTCCTGTATAGGGGAGCTATTTTTTATATAGGTATATTTAAAAGAATATTTTGTTTATCAGAAAATTAAGTTAGAATAAGATAAAAGAAGGAGGAGGGGGGAGTATATGATTATAAAAGGTTATGTAGGATATGAGTTAGAAAAAGCGAAACCTAATACATCAGAGGATTTTTTTAACAGATCTGAAGTGACATATATATTAAATGATAAAGAGAAAACTTTTTCGGTTTTATACGTTCGATATTTTGAAGAAGTTTTACAAGAAATTACTCCTTTTGAAGGAAATCCAGTGTATAAAGTAGAAGAACAACACATATATTTGCGCGATATTGTAGCGATATGTTGTTTAGTGAAAGATAGGGAGCTTCGTGCGCAAAAACGTTTGTATTTAAATAATATGGAAGAATTTCAACAATATTTTGATGAGGGAACGGTGTTGAAAGTACAAGAAATATTGGCTGAATTACATAAAAATAAAAGAGTAGAAATAGCGTAAAATGGCAAAGGAGAGAGAAAAATGTCTAATTTGATGGTTGAAAATCAAACAGAGCAAGTTTCTATATTTTTAGAAGATGCTATTCATTTAATAACCAATTATGTAAATTATCATACGTTGCCTTCTTTATTAGAGGAGACACCGGCAGGGAACGAGCAATATTATAAAGGGTTATTAGCATCAATGAGACGACTTCTCGTTTTTTGCGAAGAAGGACATGATGCATGTTTTGTTTTGTTGAATAGTCAGCCATTTCGAAAAACAGCAGCTGAAAAAATTTTATATAAGATTTACCATCAAGTAATTGCAGAGTTTTTTTCACCGAAGAGTGATTATTGGTATGAAAATAGTCGGTCTGCATATACAGGAAAAAATTCTATCGTTTTTCAACAAACACCACCTGCATCTTTGGGGCAAGTGATGAAGAGTTTAGAAGGTAAATTTCAATTGATGCGTGAAGAACTAGAATATTATGAGACGGATTATCAGACAAAGATGTTACACAAATATTGATTGCGGAAAAGAAGCTAAGGTGACTTAGCTTCTTTTCCTTTTGTACAGTTATATAAGGGATTTTCATTGAATATAGTTAAGTGGATAGCATTAGGGAGGTGCAACATGAATCAGCAAGGTGTATTTACAGATTACTTTCATGAAGTAGAAAATTGGTGTGAAAGTGTTCTTCACGTATTAGATAGCCGTGCAATGGAAGTGTATGATGTCCATATGCTTGCTTATAAAATTCAGACGTTGTTAGAGCGTATGAAAGAGCATGAGTATGAAACAGATGCAGAGTTTATGTATGAAATAAGTGATGATGTAGAACATATTCAGCATCACTTGCAGGAAGTATTTATGCAAGAAGAAGAGGAATATGAATTATATGAAAGAGGGGATAGCGAACGAGCTGTTCCAATTGGAGGACATACACTCCCGCCATTACCTTATCCGTATAATGCGTTAGAACCGTATATTTCTAAAGAAATTATGATGTTACACCATGATAAACATCATCGGAGTTACGTGGAAGGGTTAAATAAAGCAGAGAAGATGATGGAAGAAGCGAGAAAAACAAATCAATTTGATTTAATTAAGCATTGGGAAAGAGAAGCGGCTTTTCATGGGTCAGGTCATTACTTACACACGATATTTTGGAATAACATGAAAAAAGACGGTGGTGGAAGTCCAAGAGGTGCTTTTTCACAACAAATCGAACAAGATTTTGGGAGCTTTTTACGTTTCCAAAAACATTTTACAGAAGCGGCCTCTAAAGTAGAAGGTTCAGGCTGGGCAATTCTCGTTTGGGTGCCCCGGTCTGGAAGGTTAGAAATTTTGCAAAGTACACTTCATCAATTATTTACACAATGGGATACGATACCACTCCTTGTACTAGATGTCTGGGAACATGCGTATTATTTACAATACCAAAATCGAAAAGATGAATATATTAAAAACTGGTGGAATGTTGTAAATTGGCCTGATGTAGAAAAAAGGTTTGAAACTGCGAAACAAATTGAATGGACACCATATTAGACGCAAATTCTCTGCGTCTTTTTTAATGGAAGCAGAAGGAAGATTTCGTTCATATTTTAAAAGGCCAAGCATACACTTGTACAAAAAGTGCCAAAAGGACGTGGGGGGAAATATGAGACGAATTTGTGTAATCATTACGCTTCTTATTATGTACGCAAGCGTTATGCCAATTCCTACATATGCAAAGATGAACAGCAATGTCAGTGCTCGAAATGCTGTATTAATGGAGCAACAGTCTGGTCGTGTATTATACGGAAAAGCAGAACATGAACCTCAAAAAATTGCTAGTATAACAAAAATTATGACTGCCTTGTTAGCTGCTGAATCAGGGAAGATGAAAGAAATGGTGTCAGTTAGCAATGAAGCGGTGAGGGTGGAAGGATCAGCAATCTATTTAAAGCCTGGACAAAAAGTGAAGTTAGAAGATTTAGTATACGGACTCATGCTTAGATCTGGTAATGACGCAGCGCAAGTAATTGCTGAAAGTGTGGGTGGGAGTATAGATGGATTCGTATATTTAATGAATGAAAAGGCGAAAGAAATTGGAATGAAAGATACTCACTTTTCAAACCCTCATGGTTTAGATGGAGATGGATCACATTATTCGTCGGCTTACGATATGGCGTTATTAACGAAGTATGCAATGGGAAACGAGTCATTTAAAAAAATCTTTGGAACAAAAACGTATAAATCCGATTCTTGGGATTACCCGTGGAAAAATAAACATAAGTTGGTAACGTCTTATTATGAATTTGCAACAGGAGGAAAAACAGGCTTTACGAAGAAAGCAGGAAGAACGCTTGTTACAACGGCATCAAAAGATGGACTAGATTTAATTGTCGTAACTTTGAGTGCTTCTAGTGATTGGGATGATCATATGAATCTATTTGACAAAGGATTCGAACGTTTCAAGCAAACGAAAGTTTTAGGACAAGGAGCAATTGCTGAAATAAATGAAAAGAAGTATGCCAACCATGTTTATACGAAAAATAGTTTTTCCGTGCCGTTAACTGAAGAGGAAAGAAAGAACGTGTTATTAAAAGTTGAACTGGATAAAAGTATAACGCTTGAGGATGGAGTAAAGGTTGGAAAGACAGATGTTTATGTTGGCAATGAGAAAGTTGGAGAACGGAATTTATTTTATAGTAAACGGAAGTTAGTAGCTACAACGGGACTTTACTGGAATAATGTGAAAGAAATTTTTTCTTACATGATAGGTGTTGGGAACGATGGTTAATCTCGTATGGGTAGCGATGGCTGTCATTGGGATTGTATACGCCATGATAAATGGAACGATGGAAGAAGTGAATAAGGCTGTATTTGACGGAGCAAAAGATGCAGTAACGATTTGTATAGGACTTATTAGTGTTTTAGTATTTTGGCTTGGTTTAATGAAAATTGCAGAGGAAGCCGGATTGTTAAAAAAATTAGTTTCACTTTTTATGCCGATAGTAAAAAGGTTGTTTCCAGAAATACCAAAGGACCATCCGTCCATGGGATTTATTCTATCAAATATGATGGCAAACTTTTTTGGTCTAGGTAATGCAGCAACCCCTCTTGGTATTAAAGCGATGGAACAACTAAAAGAGTTAAATGGAGGAAAGGATTCGGCGAGCCGTTCTATGGTGACGTTTCTAGCATTAAATACATCAGCTATTACATTAATTCCTACGACAGTCATTTCAATTCGAATGACGTATGAATCAGCCAATCCTACTGAAATTGTTGGGGTAACATTTATTGCACAAGTACTTTCTATGATTGGAGCGATTTGGATTGACCGCTATTTTTACCTAAGAAGGAGTAGAAAGGGGCGGAAAAAATGAGTATTGTAAATACAATTTCTTTATGGGTAATCCCTTGTGTAATTGGTTTTATCCTTTTATATGGCACGATAAAGAAAGTGCCGACGTATGAATCGTTCGTTGAGGGAGGAAAAGAAGGGATTCAAATTGCAATTTCCATTTTACCGTTTATGGTTGGAATGCTTGTTTCTATTTCTATATTCCGATCTTCAGGTGCGCTAGATGCAATGATATCAGTAATGAAGCCAATGCTAGATTTAATTCATGTTCCAGCAGAAATCGTTCCATTAGCACTAATACGCCCTATTTCAGGTTCTGCTGGTCTAAGTATTACGACTGATTTAATTGCCACATATGGGCCAGACTCATTCATTGGGAGATTAGCTTCTACGATGCAAGGGAGTACAGATACGACTTTTTATATTTTAACAGTATACTTCGGAGCTGTTGGTATTAGAAAAATGGGAGATGCATTAAAAGTAGGTCTTTTTGCAGATTTAATCGGAATTATTTGCTCGATTGTCTTTGTTTCCCTATTGTTTCAGTAAAGCTATTCATTTTTTATGCTATTTCGCGTATAATACGTATACGACCACTATTAAGGTGTAGCTTAATAGTGGTTTTTTTATGTGGTATTTTTGACAAAATGATGAACTTTTATTGTGAGAAATATGAAAAATATGGACAATAATAAAGGATAAAAACATGATTTGACCTTTATATGTTTAATATCATCGCTATGTTGTTTAAGTGAGATGGAGCGAATAACCGTAAAGCGTATGCGGTTGCCAAGTCTTTCTAATGTAAGGTAAGATAAATTCGAGGTGAAAAAAAGAAATGGAACGATTACAAAAAGTGATTGCGCAAGCAGGTATTGCATCGAGAAGAAAGGCTGAGGAATTAATTCAGCAAGGAAAAGTGAAAGTTAACGGAAAAATAGTGAAAGAGTTAGGAACAAAAGTAACTCCTCAAGATAAAGTAGAAGTAAATAACATCCCTCTTGAAAAAGAAGAACCTGTTTATTTTTTACTATATAAACCAACTGGTGTAATTTCAAGTGTATCAGATGATAAAGGTAGAAGTGTTGTAACAGACTTTTTCCCTGAAATTACACAACGTTTATTCCCAATCGGACGTCTAGATTATGATACGTCAGGAGTATTATTAATGACAAACGACGGGGACTTCGCAAATATATTAATGCATCCTAAATATAAAGTTGAAAAAACGTATGTTGCAAAAATAAAAGGCCCATTAACAGGTGAGAAAATTCGCATGTTAGAACGCGGTGTTGCACTAGAAGACGGTAAAACAGCACGAGCACATGTGAAAATTATTTCTTGGGACAAGCGTAAAGAAATGGCTATTGTACAATTAACAATTCATGAAGGACGTAACCGTCAAGTACGTCGTATGTTTGAAGCGTTAGACTGTAAAGTAGTGAAATTAAAACGTGAACGTTATGCTTTCTTAGAAGTAGGAAGCCTGCGACCTGGTGATGCGAGAGAATTGACACCACATGAGGTGAAACAATTACGCGCGCTTGCTTCTACAAAGCCAAGATAAGCTATAGAGTTAAAAATTCACCAGTGGAGTGCTCTGCTGGTGATTTATTCAATACAACATTTACAGAAGATAATACATAACATTTACCGAGGAGAGGAGAGGTAATATGAAGAAAAATCGCTTATTATTTCGCGTTATTATTCTACTCATTTTATGTGGTGCTGTAGGATTTACCCTTTATCAAGGATTCTTTGCTAATAAAGAGAAAATGCAAATCGGAAAAGAAGCACCTAACTTTGTTGTGACGGATTTAGAAGGGAAGAAAATTGAACTAAAAGATTTAAAGGGAAAAGGTGTATTTTTAAACTTTTGGGGTACGTGGTGTAAACCTTGTGAAAAAGAAATGCCTTATATGAATGAATTATATCCAAAGTATAAAGAAAAAGGCGTTGAAATCATAGCGTTAGATGCGGATGAAACGGATATTGCAGTAAAGAACTTTGTGAACCAATATGGTTTGAAATTCCCAGTTGCTATTGATAAAGGACAAAAGATTATAGGAACATATGGAGTAGGTCCATTACCGACAAGCTTTTTGATTGATAAAGATGGAAAAGTAGTGGAGCAAATTATAGGTGAACAAACGAAAGAACAGTTAGAAGGGTATTTAAAGAAAATTACTCCGTAATAAAGAAAGCCTTTACATAAGAGGTGCGTGTCTATAGTGCCTCTGGTTTAAAAATTCTGAGTATTGCGGTAACTCAAGGTTAGAATATACAATAGTACATATAGAGACAGGGGCGGTGAGAGTGTTGAAAGAAATTAAATGTGAATGTGGACATGTTAATCCGATAGGAACCGTTTTTTGTGAAGCTTGCGGGAAACCATTTGAAAGCAATGAAAATGCAAAACTATTGGATATGCGCTATGAGGGGAGTGCACGGAGATCTCTCACGCAAACAAAAACGATAGTCGATAAAATTTGGAGCTTTTTCTCTTCTGTAAAAGTGGGTGTATGGCTAATCGTAATAACTTTAGCTGCATCAGCGATAGGAACTATTTTTCCGCAAGAAATGTACATAACTCCAGGGATTGCACCAGCTGAATATTATAAACAAGAATACGGATTTTTAGGGCAATTATACTATCAATTAGGATTTAATAATTTATACGGTTCATGGTGGTATATGATTTTGATTGCTTCTATCGGTATTTCACTTGTGATATGTAGTTTAGACCGCGTTATTCCACTTTATAAAGCTTTAAAAAAGCAAGGCGTAAAAAGACATCCTAGCTTTTTAAAGAGACAGAGATTATATGGGACTGGTACACCGAAAGATGGTGACCTGGAAAGAGTGCAAAAGAATTTAAAGAAAAGAAACTATAACGTGAAAGTGGAAGACGGAAACGTTTTAGCAGAAAAGGGACGCTTCTCGCGTTGGGGTCCATATGTAAATCATATCGGTCTTATTATCTTTTTATTCGGTGCGATGCTTCGTTTTTTACCGAGTATGTACGTAGACGAAGCACTTTGGTTACGTGATGGTGAAACGAAAGAAATACCAGGGACGGATGGACAATACTACTTAAAAAACGAGAAATTTATAAAAGAAGTTTATGATAAAAGTAAGGACAAGGAAGTTTTTGAGGAAGCGATTGATCGTGTAGGCGATAAAATGATTGCGAAAAACTTCCAAACGAATGCTGTATTATATAAAGCTGTGGGCGAAAATATAGCAGGGCAAAAACCAAAGTTGGAAAAAGTAAAAGAAGCGGAAATTCGAGTAAATGAACCACTGAAATTTGATCAATTTGCAGTGTATCAAGTGGATTATAAAGAAAGTGAATTTAAAAGTATGTCCTTCAACTTGCAAAATAAAGAAAATAATCAAAAATGGGGACCGATTAAAGTAGATTTAACGAATCCTAAGGAAAAATATGATTTAGGAAATGGTTATTCTCTAGAACTATTAAGCTATTTTCCTGATTTTTATTTTGATGAGAATGGAAAACCAAATACAAAAACGAAATTACCGAACAATCCTGCATTTGTATTTAAAATGTTTACACCTGGAACACCGGATGGTGAAGTGAGTTTTGTTGGTATTCAGCAAAATATAGAACCTGATGGAAACAACAAATATAAAATGTCGTTTGCAGGTGTTGAAATGCAAAATGCAACAGCACTTACTGTAAGAAAAGATTTAACGCTTTGGATTCTCGGTATTGGAGGGTTTATATTTATGGTTGGTGTCATTCAAGGTATGTATTGGAATCATCGCCGTATTTGGATACAACGTGTTAATGATGAATGGTGGATTGCAGGGCATACGAATAAAAATTGGTTCGGTTTAAAGAAAGATATTGAAAGAGTAATAGAAGGTACAGCAATTCCACAGCCAAATGATAAAGTAATCGATAAAAAAATTAGTTAAGGTGGGGAAACGATATGGTGCAAATAAGTAGTAACTTTCTCTTTACCGCATTTATTTTATATTTAATTGCGACTCTATTTTTTGGTGGAGCCATTAAAGAAAAGGGTCATAAATGGGCAAATGTAGGAATAACAATTACAATTTTAGGGTTTATAGCACAAACAGTATATTTTGTTACAAGGTGGATCGCATCAGGGCATGCACCAGTTAGTAACTTTTTTGAATTCGGTACATTTTTCGGCATGATGCTTGTAGGAGCATTTATTGTAATGTATTTTATGTACCGTGTAAGTATAATTGGACTATTTGCATTACCAGTTGCGCTTTTATTAATTGCCTATGCAAGTATGTTTCCGAGGGAAATATCTCCGCTTATTCCATCTTTAAAAAGTAATTGGTTACATATTCACGTGACGACTGCAGCAGCAGGACAAGCAATTTTAGCGATTAGTTTTATTACGGGCGTTATGTATTTATTAAAAAATGTAGATCAATCAACGAGAAGTAAACGGACATTTTGGCTAGAGACGGTAGTATTTACACTTGTTTGTACAGTTGGATTTATTGGAGTAACAACGGTATTTTCTAGTATGAAATATGAAGCGAAGTTTCAATGGGTTGATAAAAATGAACAGCAACTGGAAATGAAGTACAATCTTCCGGCTTTAGTTGGACCGCATGAAGGGAAGTTACTGACAGAAAATAAATTAGAACCGGCAGTTGAAGTTCCAGCGATTGTAAATGCGAAGAAATTAAATACTGTTATTTGGTCAGTATTAGTTGGAACATTACTTTATATTGTATTAAGACTTGTTTTACGGAAGCGAGTATCGGCAGCACTTCAGCCGTTAGTAAAGAATACGAATAGTGATTTACTAGATGAAATCGGATATCGATCTATTGCAATTGGATTCCCAGTTTTCACATTAGGAGCGTTAATTTTTGCAATGATTTGGGCTCAAATAGCGTGGACGCGTTTTTGGGGCTGGGATCCGAAAGAGGTTTGGGCACTTATAACGTGGCTTTTTTATGCTGCAGTACTACATTTACGATTATCTAAAGGGTGGCATGGAGAGAAATCAGCTTGGCTTGCAGTAATTGGTTTTGCAATTATTATGTTTAACTTTATTGTAGTAAACTTAATTATTGCCGGTTTACATTCATATGCATAGAGAAATAAAATAGGAGAGTGCATGTCACTTTCCTATTTTATTTTTGTCAACTTTTCTTCTTTTTTGAGAAAAACATGACAAAGTAGCGGTTGATTTTGTAAAATGATGTCGAGGACATTATATACTGTTCAAAAAAAATACATAGTTTTGGAAAAAAATTGAACAAAATTTATTATTCTTGTGAAGCATAATATGGGAAGTGAAACATTTAGAAGATTGCTTAAATAAACGAGAATAGCGCAACATAATAGTAAAGAAGGGTAGGTGTGAACCGCTGAAGTGAGAGTACGCAGCGGGTAGAGATGGAAAATGAATCAAGAATTTTAATTGTAGATGATGAGGATCGTATTCGTCGTTTATTGAAAATGTACTTAGAAAGAGAACAATACACAATTGAAGAAGCAGATAATGGTGATACAGCTTTAGAAATGGCGTTACAAAATGATTACGATTTAATCTTATTAGATCTTATGATGCCTGGTAAAGATGGCATTGAAGTATGTAAAGGGGTTCGTGAGAAGAAAGCGACACCAATTATTATGCTGACAGCAAAAGGTGAAGAAGTAAATAGAGTACAAGGATTTGAAGTTGGAACAGATGATTATATTGTAAAGCCATTTAGTCCACGTGAGGTCGTGCTACGTGTGAAAGCGGTATTACGTCGTGCTGTACCAACAACATTCTTTACACAAGATACAACGACAAAAGATGTTACTGTATTCCCGCACTTAACAATTGACAACGATGCACACCGTGTTACTGCAGATGGCAATGAAGTAAACTTAACGCCGAAAGAATATGAGTTACTATTATTTTTAGCGAAAGCTCCTGATAAAGTATTCGATCGTGAGCAACTGTTAAAAGAAGTATGGCAATATGAATTCTTCGGAGATTTACGTACAGTTGATACACATGTAAAGCGTTTACGTGAGAAGTTAAGCAAAAAATCACCAGATGCAGCGAAAATGATTGTTACTGTTTGGGGTGTAGGTTACAAATTTGAGGTTGTGAACGACTGATGCTTTGGAGAAGTGTAGTAGGGAAGTTATGGATGACCATATTACTTCTCGTTTCGTTTGTTCTTGGATTTGTTGCGATTTTACTTTCACAGTTTTTTAGAACGTATTATGTTGATATGAGTGAAGCTAGGCTTCAAAAAGTCGCAACAAGTGTTTCAGAGTTAATTGAAGAAGGTGCCGATGTAAAAACGATTGAGAATATCGCTTACAAATTCTCTGATCCACTTTCAAGGATTATTATTGTAGAAGATGGTAAAGAAATCTCTTCTTCACCGAAACAAGAAGGCTTAGTCACTCTTACAATGGATGACTTAAAAGAAGATAAAGAATTAGCGGCTGTGTTTACAGACAAAAAAGAAATTAAGAATAACATTAGAAAAGCCTCTAATAGTAGAAAGAATAAAAATACTGAAAATGATATTATGATTGTCGGAAAACCAGTGCAATCAAAAAATCAAAGTGCAGTGTTTGTGTACGAATCTTTACAAGTGCCGATACAAGGTATGGAAAGAACGACTGATTTTATATTCTTATCAGCAGGGATTGCGATTATATTAACAACTTTCTTTGCATTCTTCTTATCTACTCGAATTACAGCACCACTTCGTAAAATGCGTGAGGTTGCTTTTGAAGTGTCGCGTGGGAAGTTTGATGCGAAAGCTCCTATGGTATCTCAGGACGAGATTGGTGAGCTTGCAACGGCCTTAAATCAAATGGGGAAACAGTTGAAGTTTAATATGAATGCCCTGCAGCAAGAGAAAGAACAGTTAGCAAGTATTTTGAGTAGTATGGCAGATGGGGTTATTACATTAAATCAAGAAGGTGAAGTTGTAGTAATCAATCCGCCAGCTGAACATTTCTTACAAGTTTGGCAAGAAGAAAAAGAGATAGAGCTCAGTAAAAAACTGCCTTCTGAACTTGTTGAACTATTCCATCTCGTTGTAGAAAGCGAACAACAACAAGTTGTTGAAATTAATTTACAAAAAGGGAACTATGTAGTTCTTATGACGCCGCTCTACAATCAAACGAAAATTCGCGGGGCTGTAGCAGTACTGCGAGATATGACGGAAGAACGTCGTCTTGAAAAGATGCGTCAAGACTTTATTGCGAATGTATCGCATGAACTTCGTACACCGATGGTCATGCTGCAAGGATATAGTGAAGCAATTTTAGATGATATTGTGCAAACGAAAGAAGAAATTAATGAGTTTGTTCAAATCATTTATGATGAATCCGTTCGTTTAGGTAAACTTGTAAATGAATTATTAGATTTAGCACGCATGGAAAGTGGTAATGTAGAGTTACATATAGGTGAAGTGGACATACATCCGTTTGTTGAAAAAATTGGTCGTAAATTCCAAGGGATCGCAAAGGATAAAGAAGTTGAACTAACAGTTGATTTCAAAAATCCAATTGAACAATACCCGTTTGATGCAGATCGTATGGAACAAGTATTGACGAATTTAATTGATAACGCAATACGTCATACGAACGCAGGCGGACATGTAACACTTGTAATTGATACGAAAAATAATGGTCTCATTTTTGAAGTACAAGATTCGGGCGTTGGTATTCCAGAAGAAGATATTCCATTTTTATTTGATCGTTTCTATAAAGCTGATAAAGCAAGAACACGTGGGAAAAAAGGTGGAACAGGACTCGGGCTTGCGATTGCGAAAAATATTGTTCAAGGCCATGATGGTAAAATTTCTGTATCAAGTGTTGTTGGAGAAGGAACTACATTCTCTGTCTATTTACCGAATCGTATAATTTAGATATACGTTTTTAAAGTTGATAATGAATAAAGTTCTGCTGTTTTTTATTTTTTTGTAAACTCAATTAAATAAAGAATGGTAGAACTTTTTTCTATGTTGCTCGAATAAAGAATAACAAGAGAGGTGCTGTGAAGAAATGAAATTATATACAAAAACAGGAGATAAAGGAACGACAAGTGTAATAGGTGGTAGGGTTGATAAAGATGATATCCGTGTGGAAGCGTATGGAACAATAGACGAGGCGAATTCTCATATCGGATATGCAATGACTAAACTACAAGGCGGGCCTTTCGGAGATATTTACAATGAACTTGAAACGATTCAACATGAACTATTTGATTGCGGGGGAGACTTGGCGATAGTAGGCGAGAAGATACCTTATAAAGTAAAAATTGAAATGGTCGAAAACTTAGAAAGTAGGATTGATTCGTATATAGAAGAAGCACCGCCGCTAGAGCGCTTTATTTTACCAGGTGGAAGCGAGTCGGCAGCTGCTATTCATATTGCACGTACAGTTGTAAGGCGAGCAGAACGATGTATCGTGTCCTTACAAAAAGAAGGAAAAATAAATGAAGTTGTTCTAAAGTATGTAAATAGATTATCTGACTATTTATTTGCAGTAGCTAGAGTAATAAACGCTCGATTACAAGTAAAAGATGTAGAGTATAATCGCAGTGCAATCGTTTTTCGTGATAAGAAAGAGAAGGAAGTGGAGTGATTCACTTTCTTTTTTGTATACTTTTTTCTGTAATATACCAAAATAGAGAAGGTATGGTGGTAATTAGAAAACGGAGGATGTATATGAAAGTTTTAAAATACGGCGTTATGTTATTGACAGTACTGTTTTTATCTCAATTACATGTGTACGCAGAGGGAAATCAATGGGCATGGCCTGTTGAAGGACAGATAAGTGATTATTTTGGGACAAGACACGGAAAACACTACGGTATAGATATAGCGGCACCGATCGGCACACCTGTGTCAGCTATTCAAGAAGGGAAGGTAACAAAGTCTTATTATTCAAGTAGTTATGGAAACGTTATATTTATTAAACATGGAGAATATGAGGCTGTGTATGCACATTTAAATAAGAGATATGTAGTTCAAGGGGATTATATTTCAAAAGGAGAAAAAATTGGAGAAGTAGGGAACACGGGAGAATCGCGAGGTGCACACTTACATCTAGAACTTCATCAAGGAAGATGGACGATGGCGAAAAAGAATGCGATGAACCCATTGCTTGTTTTAAGTGAACAAAGAAATGAAGTTGTTTCTTCATCATTATATGTCGTACAAAAAGGGGATACTTTAGTTAGTATTGCACGGAAATTTAGTATGACACTTAAGGAAATTAAAGAAAAAAATGGATTGCAGCAAGAGCTAATTTATCCTAATCAACAATTATACGTTAAGTAAAGGCAACGTCTCAAAAATTAAACTTTGAATATTTTTAAATAAGGTTCAATGTAGATGAAATTATATGGGCGCTTCTCCTAGAAGTATTGAGTGAATTAGAGTATCTATATTTAAAAGAAAACCGTCCCAAAATTTATTTTGGGACGGTTTCTTTTACCAAAAAATAAAGACACATATAAATCCAGAAATAGCTAAATAGCTATATAAGTAAAAAACTTTTGTTCTTGTTTTCTCTTTTGTTCGAAACAGTACGATAGTCGGTTCAATTAAACCGATTGTCAAACAAAGTAGGCCAAGAAGCATACAACCAATCGAAATAGAATACAGGGCGATTTGTGGTGCTTGAAATGGAATCATCCATTTTAATAAAAATGCAATAAGTGCAGTGTAACAAATGCTACCGATGTATTTATTCAGTGGTGTATTAGAACGAAAGCCAGGAAGTTTTTTTAAGAAAGAGCGGGAAACAACTTCTGTTTGTAAAGATGTATGCTCTTCAATAATTTTTTGAGCTTCTTTTCCTTTTTGAAAAAGAGATAAGATCCAATTTCGCTCACCCTGAAAAATAAATTGAGAAGTTGTCAAATAGTGATCAATCTTCACTTTACTCCAACTCTTCCACGGATGACGCTCACACAATTTTAATTTACTTTCTGTTTTCTTATCATACTGATAAATACTGATGCCATCTTCATCGAAAGTAGCATAGTATGTCTCGTTTGAGAATGTGCCTAAATCAATTGGGCAGTAGAAAAGTAATTCTTTTTTTAAGTAAAAGTATTCTTTTCTTAAGTTTTTTTTCATTGCTTCTCGAATAGAATGTCTCTTTTCTTTTTTCATGACATTTCCTCCATAACTCAGAAAATGTTCTTATCTTAACAATTCAATATCTTATCACTTTTAATTATATATGACTAGGTAATTCAAAAGAGAAATGCCGAATAATAAAAAATATGGATTGTATTGTAAAATATTTCGCAATTCATTTGTTGTTACGAAAAATAAATAACTAATTTTAAATAAGTTACAATTTTTTAGTTCACAATGTTATGAGGTTGTTGTATAATGAAGGGGAAAATAGAATATCGGTCTATCTTCGGGGCAGGGTGAAAATCCCGACCGGCGGTGATGAACTATTTATGATTTTGTTCTAAGCCCGCGAGCCGTTAAGGCAGGATTTGGTGTGATTCCAAAGCCGACAGTATAGTCTGGATGGGAGAAGATGGAGGTTCAAGCGTTCAAAAAAGATATGGATTTGAACGTCTGTTTGATGTGCCTTAAATTCTCCCTTTGTGTAAAACACAAAGGGTTTTTTCGTTCTATGAAAAAATAGGCATAGCAGAACCTTTCCACTTTCCATGAGATGATCGATGGAAAAGGAGAGAGAAAGATGAAACAAAAAAACAGTGTAGTGCAGATGGTGAGTGTAGCGATGCTAAGTAGTATTGCATATTTACTAATGATGTTGGATTTCCCGTTCCCAGGGCTTCCGCCATTTTTGAAAATTGATTTTAGTGATGTACCAGCTCTAATTGCAGCAATTATCTTTGGACCAGTAGCAGGAGTGATTGTAGAGGCGATAAAGAACATTTTACATTACGGGATTCAAGGAAGTTTAACAGGAGTACCAGTTGGAGAAATTGCAAACTTTATTGCAGGATGTTTATTTATTGGACCAGCAGCTTTCTTATTTAGAAAGTATCGTACTGTGAAGAGTTTAACGACAGGATTAATGCTAGGGACAATTACAATGGCACTTATTATGAGTGTATTAAACTACATCATCATATTCCCGGCTTACACTTGGTTTTTAAATTCACCGGCTATGTCTAGCGAAGCTATCAGAACAACGGTTGTAACGGCAATCTTACCATTTAATTTAATTAAAGGAATTGTTGTAACAATTGTATTTGTGGCATTATTCTCACGCCTGAAAGTATGGGTGTTTGCAAAAATGAAAAATGCATAATATATATTAAAACCATTAGTAGTGTGGAACTACTAATGGTTTTTTATTAAGGAAAATAAAATTGAGATACAAAAAACGCCCCTCATCAATATGAGGGGCGTTTTTTGAAGTTAATAAAAGACTATTCGAATTTTAAAGCGTCTCCGTCGAATGATTCGTCAGCAACTTTAATTGAGTCAGTTGGACAGCCTTCGAATGCATCCATCATATCTTCAATTAATACATCTGGAATTTCAACGATACCTTGGTTATCGTCTAATGTTACAAATGCAATACCTTCATCATCATAGTCATAAATGTCTGGTGCAGCAGCGCCACAAGCACCACATGCAATACAAGTATCTTTATCAACGATTGTATATTTTGCCATCTTTTTTCCCTCCTGATAATATGTATGTGAAAAGCTCGCCATAAAAATTATAACCTTATTGTAAAACGGTTTGTGAAACTTTTCAACATAAAATTATAATGATAATGCTTATCAATTAGAGTGTCAACTTATTTTTGAATTATGTCATAAGATTTTCAAAATACGTAAATGTGATTTCGTTTGATACAATAGAATATATACAAGTATATAGTTCTTATATGATAAGTTTAATGAGCGACAGTAGATAGTGTAATTGTACTGAAAAGAATGAAGTTAAGATTGGAAGGTGGAAGCGGTCATGCAAATACAATATACTTTGTTGCATTGTTTAAAACAATTGAATGGTGAAAGAACCGTTTCTTCTATTTATTATTTACTAAAGGGCAAACGTTCTTCGCAAACTTTACAAGATGGAAATATGTTCCGGATTTCTTTTTTATTCGGAATATATAAATCATTAAATAGAAATGACTATGATGGTGAAGTTGTAAAGTTGTTGCAAGCGGATTTTATTCAAGAAATACATGAAAATACATATGTGTTAACACCTACGGGTAAAATGCAGTTACATAAATGGGAGGAAGTTTATGCTTTTCCAGCACATTTGCATGGTTTACATTATGGTGAATTAGGTGAAACATTTTGGAAAAGATTATCATTGATTATTCAAACCATATCAAATTTACAACAGAATAATACGAAGTTTATCCCAATTCAACAAGATACAGAAATAATGATGTGGGTAAAACGTTTTCTAACAGGAAGGCCATATAAAAGAAGTGAGTTGGCGAGGAAACTATGGACGGAAGTACATAATCTTTTGGAAAAGAGTAATGCGATAGAAGCGACGATTGTAACATATCGACTAACGGGCTATGAACGTATTGGTTGTACATTGCAACAATTAGCAGAAATTACGAAACAAGATATATTCAGGGTGTATTTTTTATTTTGGGGTACAATGCATTTCTTTATACAAGAAGTTCGTGATAAAGAAAATGAATTTCCACTATTAGCTGAAATTATATCTTATCCAAATGAGAGAGCTGAATTATTTAGTTTATCCACGAAAAAAACATATAATTTTTGGAGACAAGGGCGTTCTTTAGAAGAAATAGCGACGATTCGGAATTTAAAGGTTGCAACGATAGAAGATCATTTTGTTGAAATTGCTTTGCGAGAAAAAGATTTTTCTATTGAAATGTTTATGGAAAAAGAAAAGATAGACAAAGTAATAAAAGTAATTGAAGCATTACAAACGCGGAAGTTACGTGTTTTGAAACAAGCTGTTGGAGAAGATATCTCTTATTTTGAAGTTCGTCTTGTATTAGCGCGGATGGAGGGTGTAAATGAAACTTGAAGAATATTTATATAAGTGGTTTGGATATTCTGAATTTCGTCCAGGTCAAAAAGGAGTTATTACAGATTTATTAGAAGGAAAAGATGTGATAGCAATGCTTCCGACTGGAAGAGGGAAATCTATGTGCTATCAGTTTCCGGGGCTTATGCGAGAAGGAACAGTGCTTGTTGTATCACCGTTATTATCTTTAATGGAAGATCAAGTGACACAATTAAAGTATGTTGTGAAAAACCGAGTGATAGCATTTAATAGTTTTCGGACATTAAATGAAAAAAGAGAAGCGATGAAAAAATTATCTTCATATAAATTTATTTTTGTTTCACCAGAGATGTTACAGTCGGAGTTATTAATTAGGGAATTGAAGAAAATTCATATTTCATTATTTGTTGTTGATGAGGCTCATTGTATTTCTCAATGGGGTTATGATTTTAGACCGGACTATAAGAAACTAAATGTAGTTATTGAAAATATTGGTTCTCCTACAGTATTAGCATTGACAGCCACAGCGACAAAAGGGGTACTACAAGATATCGCAGACAGTTTAAATTTAAAGGGTGCCGCGGAACATGTATACTCTATTGACCGTCCTAATATTGCAATGGAGGTGCAATTTGTAGAGACGATAGAAGAAAAGAAAGAGGCGCTTTTGGAGCAGGTGATGTATTTACAAGGGCCGGGAATTGTATATTGTTCAAGTAGAGCGTGGACAGAAAGGTTAACGGAATACTTGAGAGGAAAAGGTGTTACTGGTGTAGCTTTTTATCATGGTGGTATGGAACATGAAGAGCGTATGTTAATTCAACAACAGTTTATGAACGATCAATTGCAGCTTGTAATATGTACAAGTGCATTTGGTATGGGGGTAAATAAGGCGAATACGCAATATATTATTCATTTTCATTATCCAACTAATATAGCTTCTTACTTACAAGAAATCGGAAGAGCTGGAAGAGATGGCGAACCGAGTATAGCTATTTTATTGTGTAGTCCGTTGGATCATGATTTACCAATTTCAATCATTGAGGATGAATTGCCAAGTAAGTCGCAAATACAATTTTTATTTTCTTTACTACAAGAAAGAATGTTTCAAACGAAAGAATTACCAATAGAAGATGTAGAAGAAATTTGTTATAATGCAGCAAGATTTAATGAGCAATATTGGCGTTTCGTTCGTTATCATCTCGAACAGGTTGGAATTATACAACAACGAAGATTATTATTAGAGGGTTTGTCAGATGAAATTATGAATCGATTAATAGCTGAAGTAGAAATAAGGTTGCGTAATAAATATAGTGAGCTAGAAAATATGAAGTCATGGATACGAGTTAAAGGATGTAGACGTGAATATGTGCTGCAACAGTTCGGTTATAGGAAAGAGAAAGAGTTAAATAATTGCTGTGATTATTGTGGTATTACAAAAGAAGATTATAAAAAAAGACGAGCGCAACAATCGGATTTCGACTATAATTGGGAAACAGAGTTACAAAAGCTTTTCGGCCTAGAAAAGATGGGGGAATGATGAACATTCAAAGGCATAATGTTGAAGATATGAGTCCGCAGGAAATAAGGCTGAATCTATATATAACACAGTTAATTATTATCGGTATTGGCTGTTTACTAGCATATATATTATTTCAAGATGTAAAAGAAGTGTTTAATTTATGGAGATGGGAACCAGTATCTATACTTATTATAGGTGGTTTGTTAGCGATTGGTATTGTGTTATTAGATTATGTTGCAATGCGAGTGTTTCCAGAGTCTTGGTTTGATGATGGTGGTATTAACGATAAGATGTTTCGAGGAATGTCGGTTCTGCATTTACTCATTATTACGTTCGTAATCGGTTTTGCAGAAGAATTTTTATTTAGAGGTGTAGTGCAGACTCATTTTGGAATTGTAATTGCGAGTTTCGTATTTGCAGTGTTACATATTCGTTATATAACAAAGCCATTTTTGTTTTGTTTCGTCTGTTTCATTAGTTTTGTCTTTGGTTATGTATTTGAATGGACAGGGAATTTGTTTATAACAATCTTTGCACACTTTCTTGTTGATTTTATAATGGGACTCCAATTAAGAAAATAAATGGAAGGTGGTGGTGAACAACATGAGGAAACGAATTCCTGATTTTGAAGAGGAATTAGAAGTTGAGCGAGTAGAAGAAAAAGAAAGTTTACCGCCGCGTAGTGAAATTCATAGAAATAAAGAGAAAAAACAAAAGTTTAAAATAAATCATATTTTCGTCCGGGTTTTAACATTTCTATTCATTCTGCTGCCGATTAGTATTTTGTGGTATACGGATAAATATATTCAGGTGAAGGGCGATAGTAATAATGCCGGGAAAAGTGCGTTTGAAGTAATCTTCTTTGATTCAGCTAAATCTGAGTCGCAGAAACAGTCTGAAAAAGCGATAACGCATACTGTGAAAGAGGGAGAAACTTTAGAAAGTATAGCGAAGCAATATTTTTCAGATGAAAATGGGGTTGAAGTAATTAAAAAGTATAATAACTTGCAAGAAGATGAAGTGAGTGCAGGTCAAGAATTAAAAATTCCGATAAAAGATAAGTCCACAAAGCAAGAGAGCTAGTGAATTAGGCAAACGCAGTTTGTTATAAAAGCCTAGGGTTATCTTTATGATGAGGGGAGTAAAAAATATGATATGGATTATATTATTCAGTACTCTCATAGGAATGGGGATTTTATTACTTCTTGTGATGTATAAAGAAGCGATGCGTAATACAGTGTTGGAACATACTTTAGTATTTAAAGAATTTCCGAAAAGTTTTCAAAAAGTAAATGTGTTTTTTATTTCTGATATTCATAGAAGAGTCATTTCGAATTTGTTAATTGAACAAGTAAAAGGAAAAGTAGATCTCGTAATTATCGGAGGAGATTTAGCAGAGAAAGGAGTCTCTTTATCAAAAATCTCTGCCAATATTCAAAAGTTAAGAGAGATAGCTCCTGTATATTTTGTGTGGGGAAACAATGATTATGAGATAGAATATCATGAATTAGATGCTTTATTATTAGAAAATAACGTAAAAGTTTTAGATAATACAAGAGTGGTATTTGAGTCTGAATTAGGCGAGAAAATTTGTTTGCTCGGTATAGATGATGTTGGATTGCACCGTGATCGTTTAGATTTGGCATTGGCGGATTGTAAAGAAGATGGTTTTCGTATCTTAGTTAGTCACAACCCTGATATAATAAAAAAGATGTCTGGAAATGAACAGATCTCACTTGTATTAAGTGGACATACGCATGGAGGACAAATCCGATTATTCCCATCTAAAAAATATTTAAAAGGTGGCGTATATAACCATTTGAATACGATTCTCTTTGTTAGTAATGGGTACGGAACAACATTGATACCACTTCGTTTCCGAGCGCCTGCTCAAACACATATTATTACATTGTGCGGAGGGAAATGATGCCAACTCTTAGTGGGAAATATAATATAAAAGCTGTTTCAAATATAATTGGAGTTCAGCCGAGTACGCTTCGCGCATGGGAAAGACGATATCAAATTATTGCCCCAAGGCGGAATCAAGCTGGACATCGTTTATATACAGAAGAGCATATTCAAATTTTAAAATGGTTAATGGAAAAAATTTCTTCCGGTATGATGATTGGACAAGCAGTTCAGTTATTAGAAGAGAATCGTTTGCAGAGTACAGTTCAAAAAGAGATACATTGCGATAAAGAAGTTGTTTTAGTGGACGATTTGCTACAAGCTTTGTTAAAATTTGATGAAATTACAATTGCTGCATTATTAAA
Organism: Bacillus sp. AF62; assembly: GCF_050312695.1. Taxonomy (NCBI): domain Bacteria; kingdom Bacillati; phylum Bacillota; class Bacilli; order Caryophanales; family Bacillaceae; genus Bacillus; species Bacillus sp. AF62. The sequence continues at coordinate 92,071 of NZ_JBNPJZ010000042.1, forward strand.
CGAAGCTTTTAGTATATATTCAACAGAAAAGGTTGTTGCCAGTATCGTTCTTCGAGTGACAGACAAATTATTAACGTCAAAAAATAATAATGAGATTTCAATGGTGCAATTTCAATATGCACTATCATTTTTACAAACGCGTCTAGGGATGGTGTATCACAATGCCTCAATGTTTTCTTCTTTACACAAAGTTATTGTGTTAGAGAAGAATGCATTGAAAGGATTTATTTTTTCAACTTATTTACGCTTAAAAGGATATGAGGCGATATATATTAGGACAAGCTTAGCTGAAGATGGTATGTTGTCAGCGGTAGAGGAAATACAGCCGAAATATGTGTTTGTATCTTTTGCTGACGAACTAGAAATGAAAAAGACGATGAACTTTATAAATGTATTACAAGAAAAAAGGGAATCTCTTTCTGTTGGATTTATCGGAAAGCTAGGCGTTCTAAACCAGTTGGACATTGAAACAATCTTAATTGGTGATACGAAAGAAGAATGGGATGAATGGTTAAAAATGTCGGAATAGTTGTTCGAAAAGAACCATCTATTTTCTATTTCATATAATAAAAATTAGATGCATTGGTTACGTAGGGAGGGTATGAGATGAGGCTGGAACGATTAAATTACAATAAGATAAAAATTTTTCTAACATTTGATGATTTATCTGAACGAGGATTAACGAAAGAAGATTTATGGAGAAATGCGCCGAAAGTACAGCAATTATTTCGTGATATGATGCAAGAAGCAAATAAGGAATTAGGATTTGAAGCAGATGGTCCGATTGCAGTTGAAGTGTTTTCTCTACAAGCACAAGGGATGGTTGTAATTGTAACGAAAGAAAATCAAGAAATGGATACGGATGATGAGTTCCGTGACGAGTTTATTGAAATGCAAGTGACTCTAGATGAAAGTGAACATATATTATATGAGTTTGCTACGCTAGATGACATAATTAACCTGTCGAATCGCTTATATAACCTTGGTGTAACTGGCGGAAAGCTATATACGTGGGATGAGCGCTTCTATCTTTGGGTGGAAGAAGAGGAACAAATTCAATTGTTAAAAGCGGATTTTATAGCTATTTTAGCGGAATACGGCAATCCGTCTACAGCAACTATTTATCGCATCATGGAGTACGGTAAAGAATTAATGGATTTTAACGCGATAGAACAAATACACAATTACTTTGTGAAAAAACAAAACCTCAGCTAATACAACATAGCTGAGGTTTTGTTTTTATTTGGATAAGGGAAGGGATGATAGTAAATACGCGAACATACTTTTTGAAAATAAAATATGCAGTTTTATGGGAGCGTCGCTGAGGAAAATAAAAAATATTTAAATATTTAAGTATTTTACTTTTCTAAAAGTAATAAAAGGACTATAATAATAGTGAAAACGCTTGCAACAGAAAATAGTTTATATATATTTGTTAGCGTTTTCTATTGCATTCCAAATTTAAGGGTGTATACTAGGCAATGAAGGTTTACTAAACAAGTGAAATTACAGGGGGTTTACTTACTATGGTAGCCGAAAAGGGAACTCAAACAAAAACACAACAACAAAGGGAACAACATTTTGAACTATTGAATTCAACACAAATTGTTATTAGTGAAGCGTTAGAAAAATTGGGTTATCCAAACGAAGTATATGAATTATTAAAAGAACCAATTCGTATGATGACAGTGAAAATACCAGTTCGTATGGATGACGGGACTGTTAAAATATTTACAGGATATCGTGCACAACATAATGATGCTGTTGGTCCAACGAAAGGTGGAATTCGCTTCCATCCGAATGTAACAGAAAATGAAGTGAAAGCACTTTCAATCTGGATGAGTTTAAAATGTGGTATTGTTGATTTACCATATGGTGGAGGTAAGGGTGGAATTATCTGTGATCCACGTGAAATGTCATTCCGTGAGTTAGAAAGATTAAGCCGCGGTTATGTACGAGCAATTAGCCAAATCGTAGGTCCGACGAAAGATATTCCAGCTCCAGATGTATTCACAAACTCTCAAATTATGGCATGGATGATGGATGAGTATAGCCGTATTGATGAATTTAATTCACCAGGATTTATTACAGGTAAACCGCTTGTATTAGGTGGATCACATGGACGTGAAACAGCAACTGCGAAAGGTGTAACAATTTGTATTCGCGAAGCTGCGAAAAAACGTGGCATTGATATTAAGGGTGCACGCGTTGTTGTTCAAGGGTTCGGTAATGCTGGTAGCTTCTTAGCTAAATTTATGCATGATGCAGGTGCGAAAGTTATTGCAATCTCAGATGCTTACGGCGCTTTACATGATCCAAACGGATTAGATATTGATTATTTATTAGACCGTCGTGATAGCTTCGGTACAGTAACAAAGCTATTTAACAATACAATTTCAAACAAAGAATTGTTAGAGCTTGATTGCGATATTTTAGTTCCAGCTGCAATTGAGAACCAAATTACAGAAGAAAATGCTAATGATATTAAAGCGAAAATCGTTGTTGAAGCTGCAAATGGTCCAACAACATTAGAAGCGACTAAAATTTTAACAGATCGCGGAATTTTACTTGTTCCAGACGTATTAGCAAGTGCTGGTGGTGTAACGGTATCTTACTTTGAGTGGGTACAAAATAACCAAGGTTACTACTGGACTGAAGAAGAAGTAGAACAACGTTTAGAAAAAGTAATGGTAAAATCATTTGATTCTATTTATGAAACAGCACAAGTTCGTAAAGTGAACATGCGCTTAGCGGCGTACATGATTGGTGTTCGTAAAATGGCTGAAGCAAGCCGCTTCAGAGGTTGGGTATAAAATATTATATCTTGAGAAAACGTGATTTCCTTTCGAGGGAATCACGTTTTTTTGTTGAAGTATTAAATGAGGTGTTGTATATGGAGAATGAAATGCTGGAACGAGTAGAACAATTAGAAGAAAAGGTTAAGAGGTTAGAGGGAGAACTTGCAAGAACGGTGAAAGCTCGAAAAATAAGTACTGTTCGGATATTCGGGGAAGGGCTACTGTTTTTGATATTTGGTATGGTTGTAGTAGGGCCGATTATTGCCGTTGTAATCTCAATTTTTACTTGGCTTGCTGAAAAATAAAATAAAAATAAAATAAAAATAAAAAGAACGCTTGTTCTGTACGAACAAACGTGCTATACTCTCCTTAGATAAACAAAACGGAAATGATTTTAAGGAGAGATAAATGATGAAAATGACAGTAGACCAAAGATTTATGATGCCAGCAGATGTTGTAGAGCGAGTGGAAGTATTACGAAACAAACAAAGCAAGCGTGGCACATTATTACAATCGGTAAACAAATTTTTCGGTTTAGATACGAAAGAAGATTGTGTTTGGTTTTACGGTTTTTATGGAGTGGCTGTAAGTATCTTGTTGTTTATGGTGTTCACTTCAAATATTTTCGATTTTCTCTTTGCGTAAGAAATATGCGATAAGGACATTGCTACCGAATACATATATAAGGAAGTAAGGTAATCTTCTAGAGCGGGAGTTGGTAGCAATGGCGATGTTTCCTATAGAGCGCAACTATATAGGATATGGAAGTTCACGACCGGGGATTCCTCTAACTAAAGTGAGATTTATTGTAAGCCATGATACGGGGAATCCTGGAAGCAATGCGATAGGAAATCGAGATTACTTTAATGAATTACAACCGAAAGCTTCTGCGCATACATTTATAGATGATAAAACAATATTGGAGATTATTCCTATAAATGAAGTTGCATATCATGTTCGATATGGTGTGCCGACGGATAATGACTTATACGGCTATGACGCGAATAAGGCGGCCATTGGAGTGGAACTTTGTTATGGCGATGATGTTAACTTTTGGGAAGCATATAATCGTTTTACATGGTATCATGCGTATTTATGCCAAAATTTTGGCTTAAATCCGAAAAAAGATATCGTGTCACATAAAACGCTTGATCCAGCTAGAAAGATTGATCCTGAGAATGTATTAGGGAAACAAGGTATTAAATTTCAGCAGTTTTTAGCAGATGTCTATCGGATGTACGTTTCGTTTAGATGACAAATATATGAAAAATGAATACAATAAAGATAGGTGCCTACTGCTGTAAGTAGGTTTTTTCTTGTTTTTATAAATAGTGTATTGGTAGAAGACTAGGAGTGGACGAGTATGCAGAAAGAAACAGTTATTATAATCGGAGGCGGTCCGTGCGGATTAGCGGCAGCGATTTCGTTGCAAAAGGTAGGGATAAATCCGTTAGTAATTGAAAAAGGAAACATTGTAAATGCCATTTATAATTATCCAACTCATCAAACATTTTTCTCTTCTAGTGAAAAATTAGAAATTGGTGATGTAGCTTTTATTACAGAAAATCGTAAGCCAGTTCGAAATCAAGCGCTTGCGTATTATCGTGAAGTAGTAAAACGTAAATCTGTACGTGTAAATGCTTTTGAGCGAGTGGAGAAAGTTCAAAACGATGGAGAAGTTTTTCAGGTTGAGACGACAAAGCGTGACGGAAGTAAAGAAATATATATAGCGAAATATATTGTTGTAGCAACTGGATATTATGATAATCCAAATTATATGAATGTTCCAGGTGAGGAATTGAAGAAAGTAGCTCACTATTTTAAAGAGGGGCATCCTTATTTTGATCGAGATGTAGTAGTTATAGGTGGGAAAAACTCGAGTGTAGATGCCGCGTTAGAACTTGTTAAAGCTGGTGCGCGTGTAACGGTACTGTATCGTGGAAGTGAGTATTCACCAAGCATAAAGCCTTGGATTTTGCCGGAATTTGAGGCGTTAGTACGAAACGACACAATTCAAATGCATTTCGGGGCTCATGTGAAAGAAATTACTGAGCATACATTAACGTTTACAGTTGATGGTGAAGATTTTACAATCCAAAATGATTTTGTATTTGCGATGACTGGTTATCATCCTGATCATAGCTTCTTAACAAAGATGGGTGTTAAGATTGATGAAGAAACAGGACGTCCAATTTATACAGAGGATAGAATGGAAACGAATGCTGAAAATATTTTCATTGCAGGTGTCATAGCTGCTGGAAATAATGCAAATGAAATATTTATCGAGAACGGTAGATTTCATGGAGATGCGATTGCACAAACTATTGCATCAAGAGAAAAATAAAAAGGAGCTGTCGGGAAAACCTCGACAGCTCCTTTTTATTCGTGCATAAACATATTTTGAATGGATTCATGAGAATTTGTATTCTCTAATGCGACAAGTAATTTAATGCGTGCTTTTTGTGCATTTAAGCCGTATGTGAATACAATGCCCATATCTTTTAAGTGTTTACCGCCACCTTCATACGAATATACGTCTTGAACGATACCGTTGAAACAGCGAGAAACTAATACGACAGGAATACCTTTATTTAATAATCGTTCTAGACTAGGAAGTGTTCTTGGAGGTAGATTACCTTGTCCAAGCGCTTCGATAACAATACCGTCTACAGGAAGATTTTCGATTGCTGCTAATAATGTATCATCCATGCCGGCATATGCTTTTAGAACAACTACATTTTTAGATACTTTGTTTATCGTATATGTTTCGTGATGTACTAAAGCGTGATGGAAGACAACACCGCGTTTTGTTACCATTCCAATTGGTCCATATTGTGGGCTTTGGAATGTTGCGACATTACTTGTATGTGTTTTCGTTACATTTGTAGCACAATGAATTTCGTCGTTTAATACGACTAAAACACCTTTTTCTGCAGCTTCATCACAACTAGCAACTTTTACAGCTGATAAGAAGTTATATAGACCATCAGCACCTAACTCATTGCTAGAGCGCATTGCACCTGTCACAACAATCGGAATGGTTGCTTGTACTGTTAAATCTAAGAAATAAGCTGTTTCTTCTAATGTATCCGTACCATGCGTAATGACTACGCCATGAATGTTGTCTTGTTTTACTCTTTCATCAATGATGACTTGTAATTGTAACATTTCGCTCGGTGTCATATGAGGAGATGGTAGATGGAACACATCTTCAACGATTAAATCAACATCGCCTTCTAAATCAGGAATGAATTTTAAAAGAGGATTTTTTTCACCTGGTTGTACGACCCCAGTTTCTTTATCTTCCTCCATTGCAATTGTTCCACCTGTGTGTAAAACTAGGATTCTTTTCAATGCTTATACCCCTTTCAAGTAAAAAAATACATTTAGAACATAACATGTTTTGAGTAAATTCGACAATGGAAATGTATAAAAGTATGCCTCGAAAATGACAATAAAATTAACTGCTATATGTACGATGTATAAAATCACGAAACGAAATGTGCAAATATAGTATAGGAGGGGGCAATTATGTTGAAAAAGATGGAGAGAATTTTTATTCGTATATTAATAATACAATTCATTTGTCTTTCTGTTGTACAATTGTTATTTATACATAAGTCATCAGTGAAATATTTATCTAAAATTGTTTATTACGAAGGTGTCATGGTAAAAAATAAAGCAGAAATCTTGCAGGTGAATAGGTAGTTTTCATTTTCTTCTATGAAGGATTATGCTACAATAATTGAGGATTTAATGACGTGAAGCAAATGAAAAGAAGCAGGGTGAACACCTGCTTTTCGTTTTGTTTTATAAGTGAAAAAATGAGGTGTTACAATGGATAAACGAATTTCAATTGCTATAGATGGTCCAGCAGCTGCTGGGAAAAGTACAGTGGCAAAAGTTGTTGCGAAGGAACTTTCTTACGTTTATATTGATACAGGCGCGATGTACCGTACGCTTACATATGCAGCCCTTGAACAAAAAGTAGATATTGAAAATGAAGAACAGTTAATGGAAGTTGTAAAGAATGTAAATATTGAATTTCAACAAGGAGAAAATACGCAGCTTGTATTTTTGAATGGACAAGATGTTTCTGAAGTAATCCGTACACCTGATGTGACGAATCGAGTATCTATTGTAGCGAAGCATCGCCTTGTTCGTGAAGAAATGGTACGTCGTCAGCAAGAGTTAGCGAAAAAAGGCGGCGTTGTAATGGACGGCCGTGATATTGGTACACATGTATTACCGGATGCTGAAGTGAAAATCTTTATGCTTGCTTCTGTTGAAGAAAGAGCGGAAAGAAGGCATTTAGAAAATTTAAATAAAGGTTTCGATTCTAATTTAGAGCAGCTAAAAGAAGAAATTGCTCAGCGTGATAAATTAGATTCAGAACGCGAAGTTTCTCCACTAAAAAAGGCTGATGATGCATTGGAATTAGATACGACTTCTTTATCAATTGAAGAAGTTGTCCAAAAAATTATGAGTATTGTTTCAGGAGTGTTTGCGAAATAAAGAAAGGGGATAATCCTCTTTCTTTTTTTGTTGAAATAGAAATGTAAAGGATACGTGAATTGTGAGTCTCTTTCCTTGACAAATGAGGTAATTTGTAAGAAGTTAGTTAAAGAGGAATAAAACTGTCAGAATATATTCGCTATTATATTTCAAAACATACTTTTTTCAAGCTGGTTTTGCTGTATACTATTTATATAGGTTTAATATATTTTCTTGTGAATGGTATTGAAAAAGAGTATGTGATGAGAGATTCTTAAACATGCAAATGAAAACTTTGTTTTCATTTCGTATATACATAAAAAAATGCTTTGTCAATTCTGTAGGGAGGTATTTCCATGGTAGAGAAAATGAATGAAGAAGTTATGGATTCAAAAGAATTACAAGTTGGTGACGTTGTTACAGGTTCTGTAACGAAAGTTGAAGAGAAACAAGTGCTTGTAAATGTTGGATACAAAACAGATGGCGTAATTCCAATTAGTGAATTAGCTAACGTTCATATTGAAAAAGCAAGCGATGTTGTAGAATTAGATCAAACACTAGAGTTGAAAATTATTAAATTAGAAGAAGATGATCTTGTCTTATCTAAACGTGCTGTTGATGCAGAAAAAGCATGGGTAGAATTACAAGAGAAATTTACTTCTGGTCATGTATTTGATGTTACTGTAAAAGATATTGTGAATGGCGGATTAGTTGTGGACCTTGGTGTTCGCGGTTTTATTCCAGCTTCACTTGTAGAAGTACATTATGTAGAAGACTTTACTGACTATAAAGGTAAAACATTAGCGGTGAAAATTGTTGAATTAGACCGTGAAAAAAATCGTGTAATCCTTTCGCATAAAGCGGTAGTAGAATTAGAACTAGATTCTAAGAAAAAAGAAGCAATTTCTTCATTAAAAGAAGGTGACGTTGTTGAAGGAACAGTGCAACGATTAACTGACTTTGGTGCTTTCGTTAACGTTGGTGGCGTGGACGGTTTAGTTCACATTTCACAAATTTCACACGAACGTGTAGAGCAACCTTCTGAAGTATTAGAGCAAGGTCAAAAGGTTAAGGTGAAGGTGTTATCTGTTGATGCTGATACACAACGTATTTCTTTATCAATTAAAGCGGCTCAACCAGGACCTTGGGAAAACGTTGCTGGCGAAATAAAAGCTGGAGATATTCGTGAGGGAGTAGTAAAACGCCTTGTTACATTTGGTGCATTCGTTGAGATTTTACCTGGCGTTGAAGGACTAGTACACGTATCTCAAATTGCAAATCGTCACGTGAAAAACCCGAATGAAGTATTGGAAATGGGACAAGAAGTAAAAGTGAAAGTACTTGAAGTTCACGTAGCAGAGAAACGTATTTCTTTAAGTATAAAAGAAGCGCTTGAGGAAAATAATGTAATTGAAGATTATAGTCAGTATGAGCCAAATGCTGATTCTGCTACTTTCCAATTAAGTGATATTATTGGTGAACAACTGAAAAAATTAAAGAAATAATGAGGGGTACAAGTGGTAAGGGCAAAACGTAAATTAGATCATATTGAATACGCTCTTTCTACTGGTCAGTCTCGTACGCATGGCTTTCATGATATTGATTTTGTGCATCAAAGCTTGCCAAATTCAAATTATGACACAATAACATGTGAAACAAAAATCGGCGAACTTTCACTAAGTTCGCCGATTTTTATCAATGCGATGACTGGTGGTGGAGGAGAGAAAACGTTACATATTAATGAGCAATTAGCATATGTAGCGAAACAGCATAACCTTGCTATGGCTGTAGGGTCGCAAATGGCGGCGTTAAAAGATGAAAGTGAGGCTGCTTCTTATAAGGTGATTAGAAAGGTAAACCCGAATGGTATTTTCTTTGCTAATTTAGGTAGTGAGGCAACTATCGAGCAGGCAGAGCGTGCCGTTGATATGATTGAAGCGAATGCATTGCAAATTCATTTAAATGTCATACAAGAGTTAACGATGCCAGAAGGAGACCGTGACTTTACTGGTGTACTTCAGCGCATAGAGAAAATTGTTTTAAATAGTAAAGTTCCTGTCATTGTAAAAGAAGTTGGATTTGGGATGAGCAAGGAAACAATGCAACAGTTAGCGAACGTAGGTGTAACGGCAATTGATATTGGTGGGCAAGGTGGTACGAATTTTGCTGCTGTTGAAAATGAAAGAAGACAGCGAATGCTTTCTTATTTTAATAACTGGGGCATACAAACAGCAACCTCGATTATTGAAGCAACCTCTACAAATAATAACCTCTCTTTTATTGCATCAGGGGGTATACAGACAGCGCTTGACGTAGCGAAAGCAATCGCATTAGGGGCGAATACAACTGCGTTTGCTGGTTACTTTTTACGTATTTTAATGCAAGATGGTATCGAGAAATTAGTGGATGAAATTGAACTTCTACATACAGATTTGAAATTTATTATGACAGCTCTTGGTGCGAAGACGATAGAAGAGTTGCAGTCTGTACCTCTTGTTGTAAAAGGTGAAACATATCATTGGTTAATGCAGCGTGGTATTGATACTGCGCATTATAGTAGGAGATAAAGTTATTTAATATCAACCGGAGAATTATTTATATCCGGTTGATATTAAATTAATATGAATTGCGTATAGAATTTTTAAATTCATATATCGCTATATATAAAACATTTCATATAGAGAGGCTATTCTTTAGTGAATTTATTGCTGTAATATAGAAAGGCAGTATTAGAAAGGAGCAAATGTTTTGAGGGATATAGCATTTTTTATGGATAAATTTCGAATTCATTTATTAGAAAAAGCTGAAGAAAATAAAAAAACATCAGATTTGATAGCGATTTTATATATAATATATTTTATTAGTATATTAATGTTGGTTCCTATGTTGTTAAAAAAAGTCGGTATAATAGAATTATCAAATTACTTTGTTGAATTGTTTGATATACTTAAAGGGGTTTTACGTGGGGATATTAGCTACGAAACGCAAAACAAATTAATCATGATGACAGATAAGTTAATGAAATTTACGAATGAATATATAAGCGATTTTAGTCTGTACATAAAATGGACAATTAGCGTGTTTATTTTTATGTTAATTAGTCAAGTGATAAGAGTGGTATTTAAATCTATAAAAGTTCGATTGATTGTACAAAGTGTGTTGTCTTTTGTATATTTGATAATGCTTGAAGAAAATATGATTTTTGCATTAATAATTGGGCTAGTAATTCTTTTTTGGATGACACGATATATAAGTGTAGGAAGTTTAAAATATGTTAATTTTTTTATGTATTTAAGTGGTGCAATTCGCATTTATCATTTAAATAAAGCAGAAGAAAAAGCGAGGGTTATCAAGAGTCGGTTTAGCTATTGGTTAGTAATTTTAATTAGCTTTTTTGTCGTGACTTATTGTACGAAAATGATTTTTTGGGGTATATCTCTTAAGATGAATGCCTTGATTAGTCTCTCTTTATTTTTGTTAATATGGATGAATTCGAGTTCTAATAAAGTAATAGAACTAGTTAGAAAATTAGTAGTTTATGTATTGTTTATACCTATTGGAGGGTGTTGCAAAACTCATAAATATCCAAAAATGAATGCATAAAGAAACCCGTTTTCCTGGAAGAATGATAGTATC
>NZ_JBNPJZ010000206.1:0-986 GCF_050312695.1 Bacillus sp. AF62
TAGAGTGTCGAAAAAATTTTTCTGACACCCCAATAGCGGTTATAACCGTTGATATATAAGCATTTATAGAGGGAGGATTTTTACGTAAAAAACGATTTTTTTCGATTAGAAGCGATGACTAGGTTTTTGCTATGCAAAAAATAAATTCTTCAAAACATATAAAGTACGTAAATTAGTTACTAAAATCAAAGCTAGGTGATTTTATGAATTCATATATTTATGGTTATGCAAGGGTAAGTACCCACCAACAAGATTTGATACGTCAACTAAACATACTTCAAAAATATAACTGTACTGAAATTTTCACAGAAAAAATATCAGATATGCAAAGTCATCGTCCAGAGCTTACTCGGTTGAAAGATAAAATTAGACCTGGTGATACTTTAGTAGTTGAAAGTTTCTTTAGGCTAGGACATGGTACAACGGATTTAATTGAACTCGTGAATTACTTTGAACAAAAAGGTGTCAAACTGATGAGTATGAAAGAACGATTTGATACTCACACACAACAAGGTAAACTAATGTTAACTGTATTTCAATTACTTAACCGGTTTGAACAAGATTTAATTGTTCAACGTACTCAAGAGGGACTTGAAACTGCAAGGGCAAGAGAGTCAGTAGGCGGGCGCCCTCATATCAAGGATCATTTCATTCAAATAGCATTGCGGTTGTATGCTTCTAAAGAATATACCATACAAGGCATTGTAAACATGACAGGTATTAGTCACGCTACACTTTATCAATACATACGAAAAAATCAGCAATTTGAAAAAAACGAATAGTTTAACGTAAGAATTATATTTATGCAGAAGTTTCTTTATTCAGCCCACATAAAGTTCAGTTATGGTAAAATATAGAGGACAAATGTATAGTGAGATTCCAATTCTATTGATAAATTGGAATTATTTTTTTAACGAATTTCCCGAAAGAAGTCTCCTTCCTCAAGCGTGTGAAGGGCGTAGCCAAAAGGTTTTCCTTTTTATTTT
>NZ_JBNPJZ010000106.1:0-971 GCF_050312695.1 Bacillus sp. AF62
CTTTTTCACCAGCTATCCATGTGTTTTTCACGCTTTGTGCATCTACGATGCAGAAACTGGTCTGCTTTTCACGCCCACCTTGCTCACGATAGGTTTCAACCAATTTTTTTATGCACTTTTTCGAGAAGACTTGTGCCATTCTCGTCTACTTTCTGCCAAATTTGATAGTAGGCATACACGGTTTTCCAATGTGGAAAATCACTCGGTAGGCGGCGCCATTGGCATCCTGTTGTAAGTAGGTACAGTACGCCGCAGAATACTTCGTACAAATCGACTGTACGAGGACGCGTCTTTTTACGTATGTTTTCTAAATCTTCACGAATCAGTTCAAACTGTTCACGGGATATATTACTTGTACAATTGTGTATCATAGAAAACATCCTTTTTTGTCTATATTATAGCAAAGATTTTAGACAGGTTCTTAAAGGTATTAGGGCATCCTATATGTTTAGAGATTATGCATACATTAATACGTATAGGTCCATTAAATGCATCGGAATTGTGGAGAGCAGTAGGAACCCACAATCTACTGTATCTCAGCATTCAAATAAATTAAAAATATTGAAATTAGTAAGTTACGAGCGCAAGGGATTAGAAGTTTTTTTCGTTGTGGATGATTCAACTATTATTAAAGTTATCAAAACATTAGGATTATAATTTTTCATTGGTAAGAAAGTGAAAGTATGATAGGATAAGAACAACTGTATATTGTGAGGGCGGGAGGTTGCTATCCTTTCTCTGATGTTTAGAGGGAAAGGAGGTGACCGTATGGATTTTTTACTTAACTTATTTCAAAATGCTGTGACATTATTTGTTACAGTCTTTGTAACAGCTTGTGCAAATGAGCTAGCAAAGAAATTGAGTAGTAAACGTAAAAGAACCGCCCTTAGCCATAGTGAACCGCACCCAATTTGTTAGACATTTACTAACAATTGGAGGTGCGGTTTTATTATGTCTAGAAAATATACATT
>NZ_JBNPJZ010000022.1:0-954 GCF_050312695.1 Bacillus sp. AF62
ACGATAACCATCATTCATTTATAAAACTTTCATTTCTAAAAAACGAAACAAACAGCTTTATTACGCAGGTTTATGCTATACCGAAAAATATTAATGGCAACACTTTTCTGGTTATTTGTGACCAAATTCGTTACCGAAAATATTCGAAATTAAACAAACAAAAAATAAAAGAGCACAGCGTGTATAAAAGGTGTTGTCGCACCCTTTATACCGTCCGCCTACTATCGCTAGGCAAACACTTGCTGTAACTCTTTATGTACCTTATTTTATCGTACATGAGGGTTCCTCCGCAACAGTTTGCTTACATTTTGTGGCATACTGTTGCTTTTTTATTTTCGAAGGAGACGAGCCCTTATGAAAAAACTGACTGCCTATAATGCAGATATTCAAAAATATATGCAACAAAATCGTTTAAGTTCGCAAAAGAAAAATGAGATTATGAATACTATGAGAAAACGTATCGATGATATGAATCAAAGTTTTGAGAGTTTATTTCCTTCTCGATCTAAACGAAAAGATGTGATGGATCATATTATTTACATGCTCTCAGGCAACGGCATATGCAAAATTGCTGCTGAGACATTAGCCGATAAAGCTGACTGTTCTGTAAGAACTGTGAACGCAGCTGTTCGTGCATTAAAACAAACAGGTGAAATTCTCGTCGCTGGATTAGCTGATGGCAAAAATAAGTATGTATTTGTATTAAAAATGCACTCTAATTTTACAAATATCATGGAAGAAGTATTTTATATTGATGCGGAACAAATTGCAGAACGAAATGCAGGACAGGTTGCAGAACAGAAAAATGATGAAACCGTTGAAGCTGTAGGGATAGAAACCGAAAAAACGAGTTCTAACTATACTAACTCTATTAACTCTTTTAATTCTTTAAAACAAGAAAAAAATAATGATAAAGTATCCCTAATGGAATCCATTGAAATTGAACTAAAAGAA
>NZ_JBNPJZ010000207.1:0-947 GCF_050312695.1 Bacillus sp. AF62
CATTACGAAATGGAAAAAGCAAAAACGCAAGCTGCTAATGATAAAATCGTCGAAATTTGGAATGCAGCGAAAGAAGAAAAACGTGCTTTGACAGCTGACGAAAACAAACAAATCCAAGGATTACGTGAAGTCGCTGACCAACAAGCTATTTCGGCGCTAACGAAAAACAAAACGGAACAAGAAGTTATTATGAATAACTTAAAAAATAGCAAAGAAAGAGTTACTGCTGAAATGCTGAGTGACGCTGTTACAAAGATGGAAAAAGAAAAGAATGAAGTGATTGATAAAGCAAAAAAAACTCGCGATGACAGAGTCCGAGCGGCTGAAGAAATGAAACGAGAATTAGGAAGCGCCGCCGAAGGAACAGCGAACAAAATGATTGACGAAGCGAACAAAGAATATAGAGAAGTGAAAAGCAAAGCCGAAGCGACAAAAAGAGAAGGTATAGATACATTAAAACATTCTTATCAAGACTTAGAAGATCAAGTGGATACAAGTTCAGGAAACATTCTTAGTGCTTGGGATAAAGTGAAAAGATGGTGGAATAGTTGGAGTATCCTTCCGAAAACGATGACAGTAGAGAAAAAAGAAGTTGGACCTGCGAGTTTCGGGATAGGTACAGGTACAGCTCCTTCGCGTAGTTTAGTCGCACCGCGATCTTTAGCCACAGAAACCGTGAGTAGTTTTGGTATGTTTGCTAGAGAAGATATCAGCCCTTTGTATAGTCCTGGGATACTGCAAGGTCTTCCTGAACTAGCAGGAACAACTCTTTCGACACATTATGTAAGAGAGAAAGAACAGAAACCTCAACCACAGCCACAACAAATCACAAATCAAGTTACTTTCCACACGACTGTTCGAAATGAAAGTGATTTAAATAAGATGTTCGAAAAAGCGGATGATTGGTTTGCACAAAAAGGACGTAACTTACATATGGGAATAGGGAG
>NZ_JBNPJZ010000208.1:0-925 GCF_050312695.1 Bacillus sp. AF62
CTTGAAAATAGCAGACAGAGTTGCTTATTGGCAGGTGTAGCGATTTTATTAAAAAGATTTTAAACAGGTTCTAAGATAGAACATATACATTTTTTTATGAAACGATGGACTTGTTCCACTACGTTATTTAGATAGTTTATCTGCCGAATTTGAGTGCCTAACGGCACTTTTTTCTCTTTCTTTAATTTGGTGATAGCAACTGGATAAGCAAGATGTTTATCCATCGTGCAATCAGTGTGTTCCGATATTCGATTGGTGCACACTGATTCAGTTTTTTTGAAATCGTTCATGATTATAGAACCAAATATAATCCTCAATGGCTCGATAGAGATCGTTTTCTGTTTTACATTCAGAAAAATACATATTCTCTGTTTTGACATGTGAAAAGAAGGGTTCAATATCTAGACCGTTTCCTTTGCAAGAATGACTACCTATTATCCCGAATGTTTTAATTTGATTATTGTATGTTTTAGATGTGTACTGAAAACCTTGGTCTGAATGACGGATTGCTCCTTATACTTCTCTTGTTGTAGCCAGTTTTTTGACAGTATCACTCACCAACTTCAAATCATTTCGTTTGGATAGCTCCCACGCGACGATCTCATTATTAAAAAGATCTCGAATGGCAGACAGGTAATAGAAACGACCTCCAAGATTTAGATAGGTTATATCTATAACATGATAGAGGCCTTCCACCCAAAGAAACGCCGTTTCTTTCAAATTACAGACCGAATATTCAGCTCTTTCATTAACCTATACACACGTTTATGATTAACATGAAATTCCTCTTTCTTCAGCACTACTTGTAAACGGGGGCATCCATAGAAAGGACGTGTATGATGAATAGCCAGTGAACTACTCGCCACTTAGCAAAGCTTGAAGTGGGAGCTTCTCAGTTCCACGACGAAAGCAACCTTTCGTCTCC
>NZ_JBNPJZ010000139.1:0-915 GCF_050312695.1 Bacillus sp. AF62
TTCAATATTTTCTTCTGGAGTATTGCTATTCTCATTACTATTACGTTTGTTTATATCTTTTATATTTTGTTTTAAGGAAACAGGTTTTATTTTAATGGTAGGACACTTTGGAGGACTTTTTATACCTACCTTGTCGGACACTTCTTCCACAATCGGTTGAATGATAATAGCATTTGAAGTTTGTAACATATCTTTTGTACGCTTCATTGCTACTTGATTAATCATCTTTAGATCCACAAGTTTCTTCATAAGACGTTGCACAGTTTTATAGGAAACTTTCATTTTTTCAGCTATACTATTTTTGCATAGGAAACTCACACCTACATATTTGCAGCTGTGGCGCTTTAACAGTTCAAGTAATCTAAGGAGTTTAGCTTGTACATCGGTACGCTTAATAGACATACGGATTGTGTCTCTGTATGTGCGTACCGTTTGATTTAGTTCTTCCACATCTTTGAATGAGGATAAGTTGTGGAAGGATTCTTCATTTGCGATAACATTGATTTTCTTTTTCATAGACTAAGAGCTCCTTTGTATAAACAAAAAGCAACGTCACCAATAATTTGGTAAACGTTGCTAAAGAAACCCTACATGATGTACAATAATTCATGAGAGTATGGCAAGTGTTTACCTGGTTGTGTCAGGTGGACGGTATATATAGTGTTGGTCGCACTGTACATACACGCTGTACTTTTTGTTATTAAAATTTAACCTTGTAGGAATACATCATACATAAGTGATTTTCTAATAGTGGGGCTGCCCACAATTTGCCCACATACTAATCATTTTGTAACTTTTTTAATCTGTAACAGTAAAAAACGTAAAGTAAATCATTGTTGATTTATAAGGGTTTTGATAAGTTTTTCGGTTAGTATCTTAAGGCGAAAAAGAAAAAGTATTTCTATAAGCAAATGG
>NZ_JBNPJZ010000209.1:0-899 GCF_050312695.1 Bacillus sp. AF62
CCACTCGTTTTAAGTGTTACTCCTTCTAACACTTGTCCTTTAATATGACTCGCTGTAATAAAACCTTTTAAGTTAATCCTGTTCGCATTCAACGTAATGTTTTCTTTACTCATATTGAATGCTGCGATTACATCATTTTCTTTTACAGATATACTAACGCCCTTTTCAGTTAATTGAAGACGGGTTTCCATATCTCTTACATAAGAATCTTTTGCAAATTGTCCATTTGCTTGCTCTTTTGTATATACCTCTGTCTTTTTGGCCGAAGCATTGATACCCAGTTCATTAATAGTAAAGCGGTTATCAATCAAAGTCATTTTTTGATTAAATTGCTCCGTTGCAAGTTTATTAGCTAATTCATCTAATACATCTTGTTTATTTTGATTAACTATCTGCTTCAACTCTGGAATCTTAAACCCGGCAACATAATCCTCTACTTGTTTCAGTTCAACTTTTGCATGGATTGCTGTTGCCTGTTGTTCAAGTTTTGCATTTGCTTCAGTAAGCTTTTTTCCTTGATCTGATACGACATTATTTAAATTGCTCACTGTGGAAGATAATCCAGTTGCTGTTTGTTCTATGGATGTAACTTTTTTATCCATGGTACCTTGTTCATTTTTTAAATCCGTAACGGTACGCGAAAAGCCTTGAAGTGTTTCTTTGACTTCGTTAAATTGACCAGCAACCTCATTTTTTACTGATTCAATATCGGGTACAACAGGGTCCCAAATACCATCCTTCCACAGTTTTAAAATACCAGGCTTACCATTACTAGTATCACGCCAAAGTGTTTTATTAGGTTTAAGCCCTGTTGTTGGTGGATTCTTAGAACCTGTTTAGAATCTATGGTATAATCTGTACAAAAAAGGATATTTTCTATGATACATAATTATACAAGT
>NZ_JBNPJZ010000014.1:0-892 GCF_050312695.1 Bacillus sp. AF62
GGTGCGGCTGGATCACCTCCTTTCTATGGAGAATTGATGAACGCTGTTCATCAATATAAGTTTCCGTGTTTCGTTTTGTTCAGTTTTGAGAGAACTATCTCTCATATATAAATGTATGTTCTTTGAAAACTAGATAACAGTGTAGCTCATATTTTTTAATTTTTAGTTTGGTTAAGTTAGAAAGGGCGCACGGTGGATGCCTTGACACTAGGAGTCGATGAAGGACGGGACTAACGCCGATATGCTTCGGGGAGCTGTAAGTAAGCTTTGATCCGAAGATTTCCGAATGGGGAAACCCACTATACGTAATGGTATGGTATCCTTACCTGAATACATAGGGTATGGAAGACAGACCCAGGGAACTGAAACATCTAAGTACCTGGAGGAAGAGAAAGCAAATGCGATTTCCTGAGTAGCGGCGAGCGAAACGGAACATAGCCCAAACCAAGAGGCTTGCCTCTTGGGGTTGTAGGACATTCTATACGGAGTTACAAAGGAACGAGGTAGACGAAGCGACCTGGAAAGGTCCGTCGTAGAGGGTAACAACCCCGTAGTCGAAACTTCGTTCTCTCTTGAATGTATCCTGAGTACGGCGGAACACGTGAAATTCCGTCGGAATCTGGGAGGACCATCTCCCAAGGCTAAATACTCCCTAGTGATCGATAGTGAACCAGTACCGTGAGGGAAAGGTGAAAAGCACCCCGGAAGGGGAGTGAAAGAGATCCTGAAACCGTGTGCCTACAAATAGTCAGAGCCCGTTAATGGGTGATGGCGTGCCTTTTGTAGAATGAACCGGCGAGTTACGATCCCGTGCGAGGTTAAGCTGAAGAGGCGGAGCCGCAGCGAAAGCGAGTCTGAATAGGGCGTTTAGTACGTGGTCGTAGACCCGAAA
>NZ_JBNPJZ010000210.1:0-871 GCF_050312695.1 Bacillus sp. AF62
AAGTAAGATTAAATATATGAATAAAGATAAAATAAAAAAGATTGAAGAAATTAATTTCTTCAATCTTTTTTATACTTAAGATTCAACAGGAGTTGGTGCGCTAGAACTGTTTGTTGTTACAACTTCTACGATAATAGGCGTACCAGCTAAAATAGGTGTGTCACTTGGTTGAAGATTAATCGTAACATTTCCAGTACCAGCAGCTCCAGCTAAATAGCTAAACATACCATTCATTTGTAGAACACCATTGATATATAGATTTACATAACTATTTGCAGGTATGTCTAATAGAGTAACTGCATTTCCACTTTCATTAAAAAATGCGCCAGCATCAATTGCGAAAGGTGATGCTGCTACATCAATATCAGTAGGGGCAACATAAAAATATTTTGTAGAAACTGGTTCTACAGTTACATCAGGTGTAACTCGTAGTGCTAATTTCATTAATTGAAGTGCCATTTGGCATTCGCTCCTTTTAAAAAACTAGTTGTACATTACTACAATATGTATATGTGTAAAAAAGGGTTCTGGTACAAAAACAGTGGGATATGAAAAAAAGAAAAAGATTCCTAGTGGAATTGAACTGTATGCTATCAAACCAAGGGTCATGAATAAGATATATTTGCTTTTGGAGAGACCTCTGTCCTTGGAGAGTTTGTCTTTTTGTGGCATATGCAATGCTTCTATTCCAGCAATCATTGTTGTAGTTGTCAGCATTGTTTTCAATTCAAGCATATTCTGAATTCGTTTTTTGATAAATCGATAATCTTGTTCCATACTATTGTTTACATATTTTTCACATGAAGTAGTATACACTTTTCTTTCTTTAGTTCACATATCACAACAGGATAGGAGTTATCTCCATCAGCAG
>NZ_JBNPJZ010000211.1:0-852 GCF_050312695.1 Bacillus sp. AF62
CCTTTCTGGAGATAGTTTTGGGATACTATCATTCTTCCAGGAAAACGGATTTCTTTATGCATTCATTTTTGGATATTCATGAGTTTTGCAACACCCTCTGGGACGAATATCGGTCTTATTACAATGGCATGAACAGGATCTCGTGGATCATTTTGAATGAAGGCATAATGAACTGATTTATACAAAAAGTATCAACAGAATCGGAACCCATTTATTGATCATCCTGAATGAGTACAGCAAATTTGGAACTCATAAATAGACTTATACTAAAATATTTACATAATTGCTAGTACGTTAATCCCCTTTGAAAAACTGAAATCGTTTTTCAAAGGGGATGGTTTTTTAATATAATGTGAACATATTATACACAGTATGCTGATAGATTTCTCCGTTTGTTTTAAAAGATCCAGAAAACGTTCTTGTCTCCGGTACATATCTCCCTCCATTTGTTTCAGGATATACGGATGTTTGTTTACAGGAAAAAGAAAGATTCAAAGGAAGTTGAAACGATACTTTTCCATTTTTATCTGTTCGTTTCTTTGCATACGCTGTATTGTCCTTTTTATTATAGATTGTAAATCCTACATTCGCTAAATTGTTTCCAGGATAATACTTAAATCCCCCTGGTTCACTATGATTATATTTCCATTCTATGGCTGTCAATATAATTTCTAATGTTCCCACTTCATTTCTTTGTGCTTGTAGAGAGGGTTCACTAGCTGCTTGGACATACTGCGGTCCCACTGTACTAAACAGAACTGCGCCTGTTACAAAAGGTACAGCTAGAAATCGAATTGCATATTTTACAGTTTTGTTCATTCTATTTCCTCCTTCATATATGAAATGGATTGT